>CAIKZE010000176.1 GCA_903831825.1 uncultured Lentisphaeria bacterium
ATATAAGCAATATCTATTCAAATCGAATTGCCAATGTTGTCCTTCGTTTTGAACCGGAGACTTCACGTCTTCGGTTTTTGTATTTGTTCCGGAGAATCTTCGGAGTTTGGTATCTCGTTAGTTCAGCGGTTAATTCAACAAATGAATGTTTTACAACTTTAACAGAGTCTTAGTAATAGTGGAGTCTATAAAAAGAGGAGTCGTATTTGTGAAACAATTACTAATAGTGATGCTAATGTTTTGTTTGTCTGGAATTGGAGTAGGACAAGCATCAGTTTCAGCTAAAGACTACAACGAAACCGCCAGTCAACTTCTTAAAAGCGCTGTAAGAAGTGATGACTTAAATCAAGTAAAACAAGCCTTTGTAATGGGAGCCGATCCTAATTATCTACAAAGCCGCTCTGATGCACCATTCAACAGAGCAATAAGGAACTCTAAATCCACAGCTATTGTTCGATGTTTTATTGATAATGGTGTCGATGTTAATTTCAAAGCAGATGGTAACGGCACATATCCATCAGCTCTTGCAACGGCAATTAGTGAACGACGTTTAGATATTGCGTATTTCGGCAACATCCGGACACCCATTCCGGAAGTATGCGGACAGCATAACGGAAACATCCGGACACTGTAACGGAAATATCCGGACAGCATTTCGGTAGTATCCGGACACCTTGTCGGGCAACCCAGCGACTGGTACCCTTGACTCAGATTGAGGTAAGGGGGTCCAGCAATGAGGAGGCTTGACATGCTGAAAGCAAGAGAAATATTACGACTCAAACATGACGTTGGATTGTCGCTGCGAGAAATCGGCCAATCCTGCAATTGCGGTAAAACGACAGTGTCTGAAGTTCTCGAACGGGCAGATAGAGCGGGTATTGCATGGCCGATCGATCTAAGCGACAAGCAATTGATCTCCCTGCTTCATCCACCGGCAGATCACAGGAAAGCATCGGCGGAACCTGACCTTGAATATATATTCTATGAGATGAAGAAGAAAAGTGTCACACTGATGCTTCTGTGGGAAGAATTCAAAGAAAAACACGCCGACGGTATCATGTATACTCAGTTTTGCGAACGGTACCGGAACTTCAAAAAGAATAACCAGATTACAATGCGCATCGAGCACAAGGCTGGCGAGGAAGTTCAGGTTGACTGGGCTGGTCAGACCATCCCCTACACAGATCCAGACACTGGTGAAATCAAGGCCGCCAGCGTATTCGTCGCCGTCCTTCCGGCTAGCGCTTACCCGTTTGTGCGTGCTTATGAGGATACCAAGCTTTCAAACTGGATCGATGCGCACGTTAGAGCTTACGAATATTTCGGTGGAGTTCCCAAAGTCACCATCCCCGACAATACCAAAACTGCCGTGACGACTCCGGACCGGGTGGATCCAGTCCTGAATAAAAGCTACAGCGATATGGCCAGACATTACCGGTCAACCCTGGTTCCGGCAAGGGCCGGCAAACCCAAAGACAAGGCTGCCGACGAAAATATGGTGGGCCATATTTCAAGGAGAATTATCGCAGTCCTGCGAAACCACCAATTTTTCAGTGTATATGAGATTAACCAGGCGATAGCAGAGGAACTTGCAAAGTTAATCAACCGCCCGTTTCAGAAGATGGAAGGCAACCGCCAGACCGCCTTTGAAAAGATAGATAAGCCGATGTTGCAGCCCTTACCGACCAGAAGATATGAATATGCGGACTGGAAAGAAGCCAAAGTGCAGTTCAACTACCATGTCGAGTATCAGGGTTTCTTCTACAGCGTTCACTATTCCCACGTCGGGAAGCGCTGCTCCATCCGTGCGACCCCCCTCGTCATCGAAATCTATCTAGGAATGGAAAGAATCGCCGCTAATCCGCGGAATTACAATACGTTTAACCGCTATACCACACTGCCGGAGCATATGCCGGAACAACACAGAGCCGTATTTGGCTGGAATTCGGAACGTTTCCTGTCCTGGGCGGAAAAAACGGGTCCGAATACCAAAGAGCTGATTCAAAGCGTCCTCGACAGCCGCGAGTATGAGGTCCAAACCTACCGCGCTTGTATGGGAATTATGAGAATATGTAAAAGCTATCCGACACAAGTCATGGAAAACGCCAGCCGGGAGGCTCTGGACAAAAAGACTTGTTCGTTCAAATATCTAAGCATCATTGCCAAGCAGCACGCGGCCAAAGCGCCACAGTCCAGTCCCGAAATCATCGTCAAAAATGATAACGTCCGAGGAATCAGCGCTTATGCAGGAGGTGGCCTTCATGTTCAATAACCCCACTGTAGAAAAGCTGCGTGACCTGAAACTGAAAGTGATGGCCAAGCTGATGAGTGAACCCGATGTGGGCCTTCAGGATCTGAGTTTTGAGGAACGGTTAGGGATACTGGTTGAACAAGAATGGCTGTCCAGGAAAAACGCCAGAATCAAGAGGATATTGGCCAGCGCCGCCCTTGGGATCAATGCGTTTGTCGAAGATGTGGATTACACGGTTGACAGATCCATCGATAAAGCTCTGATCCAGAAACTCTCCACGTGTTTATTTATCGAGCAAAAGCTGAATCTCGTGATTTCCGGAAAAACCGGCAGTGGTAAAACTTACATTGCTTGCGCCGTCGGCAATGCCGCCTGCCGCCACGAATATTCCGTCAAGTACTTTAGAATTCCGGAACTGCTTCTTGAAATCCAGGAGGCAAAACACGAGAACCGGTATTCACGGTTTATGAAGCAACTCCAAACCATTAAACTGCTAATCCTCGATGACATCGGATTAAAATCCTATACTCTTGAAGAAAGCAGGGACATCCTTGAAATCGTCGAGAGCAGGTACAGCAAGGTCTCAACCATTCTGTCCGGACAAATGGCTCACGCCCAGTGGTATGCTTTGTTTCCGGATCCTACGATAGCTGACGCCATTATGGATAGAGTCATACACAATGCCTATATCCTGGCTCTTGATTCAAAAAAGTCTATGCGGGAGGTGATGGCTGAAAAAATAGCCAGGACTTCCTAGCGGATTCTTTACTCAAAAGCATTGCTGCTGGAATCTGCTTCAGGTTACAATCTAATCACCCGACAAGTGTCCGGATACTTCCGGATTTACTGTCCCGATGTTGCCGGTTTGGTGTCCGGATGTTTCCGGACTCGCCGTCCGGATACGCCGGAATACGCA
>CAIKZE010000177.1 GCA_903831825.1 uncultured Lentisphaeria bacterium
ACTGGCATTAAAGTCACAGAGGAAGAGATGAAAGATTTAAATTTAAAACAAGACGAATTTCATGGCGAGTGGAACTATAAAATAAGTCCTAAAATCGATGCTAAAATGACTTAGTTATTTAGTAACAACCCCTAAACGCATTTTGCACTGAGGTCGGGGAATTTAGTCCGTTGGAGCTCCATTCCAGGCAGTCCGAAAAAAAAAATGTCGTTTTTTCGTAATTCTATCCCGGCGGCAGTAAAATGGCGAACCATAGTCGAATGTCAGACTCCGGTTCGGTAGATATGTTCAAAAAATCAGGAAAACTTTAGTTTATGTTACAGGAATCATTTATTATGAAAAATAAAAGCGTATACATACTTAGCGTTCTCGGTATTCTAATTATCGCGGGGATGCGCCTGCCGGGAGAAAACATTGAGCCAGGCGTGAATGTATTTGACCAGCGGGCACTGCTTCCCGTAGCCGCCGATTTATCATACCGCCGCTGGTGGGCAGGAGATTTTCAGATCGACAACGGCATGATGTCGGTAAAAAATGGTAAGCAGGCGATTTATTCTGACACATTCGGTGTCACGGAATTCTATGTGTTCAATAAGATTATTTTAGATTTTTCGGCAGTTTCAGAATCCGGCGGCAGCGCTGCAATAGTTGCTTTGCTCAGCGATGGAAGCAAACGTTCCAATAATGTTCTTATTTCGGCATCACCCGGTCAGAAGTATTCTGTCATATTGGATAATGTGTCTTATGCAAAACTGACCTGGATACAGTGCATTTTTACAAGCGGTGGAGAAAAAAGCCGTCTGGATGTCAAAGATATTTCTTTATCTTTGATTCCTCCACGAGTGATCAATACGAAAAACATTGAAATAAAAACAGCGGACCGGGCAGTGTCCGCGGACAGTATTCTCATAAAAACGGATAAGGACTATTCAGGATTTTATGATACGCGCAGCGCATATCTTTTGCAACGGCTGATATATTCGGGAACAGGTATTCTACTGCCGGTAAAAACGGTGAACAGTGCGGCGGAAATAACTTCAGGGGATATTGTCATCGGGCAGCTTGCAATGGATGGCAGTTCCGACCTTGCTAAATCGCCCATCACATCCGGCGGATATGCAATACAGTCAAAAAATGGACGGGTGTTTATTGCGGGGAAAGGTCCCGGTACAGAATCTGCCGTGGTGCATTTTTTTGAGAAGATCACGGGAAGTGTTTTCGTCACCGAAACGGAAATGGAGCCCCCCATAAACGATAATAAAACGTTGGCAGTGCCGGAATATTCCGAAATAAAAAATCCCGATTTTAAGATGAGGTTTATTGTTGGCGGGAAGCGATTGGGCTATACCGATCTGGCCGTCAGCGGAAACGGACGATGTTTGAAACCGGATGCAATGTATGCGCAGGTGGATCATTCAATTGGCGGTCTGTTGCCATACATGGTGTATGGGGAAAAACATCCTGAGTATTACGCCCTTCAGAAAAATGGCGAGCGCCTTTCGCCCAAGAACGCGAGCAATATTATGAACGGCTTGGGCGTACACGTATGCATGGCAAATGCGGAAGTTAAAAAAATAGTGCTGCAAAATATGATAGCGTGGATGGCGGCAAACCCGGAGGGGAAATACTATTCGCTGACCTTCGGTGATTTTTTCGACCGCGCCTGTCAATGCGGCGATTGCCGTGCATTGCAGGGCGATGGCAATCTGACCGACAGAAATCTGAGATTCGTTGACACTATCGCCTCGGAAGTTAAAAAAGTATATCCAGATAAAATAATCACTACGCTTGCATATGCTGATACTGCCAGTCCGCCGACGTTGGTAAAATCCATTTCGGATAATATTCGCATTCTGTACTGTCCATACTGCAAGGAGATACGGAATTGTTATGCCTTTGACATTCCAATAAACCAAAAGGCGATTACCGAATTGAAGCAATGGACAAAACTGTTTCCCGGGCAGATATATATCTACGACTACCCCAGCGATTGCCCCGCACGGATGAGGGTGTGGCCGGGTTTCTATGCGACGCGTGACCGCCTGCAGCATTACGCAAAATTGGGTATTGACGGTATTGTGTTCTGCGGGCTTATGCCGGACGTCCCCGGCGAGGTCGCGGGATTCAATAGTTTTCATGACCTTTCGCGATTCGTTTTTTCAAAAATGCTGTGGGATGCCAATGTGGATGTCGATAAAACCATGGATACATTTTATGCGCTTTATTATGGCCCCGCCGCAAAATACATGAAAGAATATTTAGTAATAACTCATGCGGATGCAATCAATAGGAATTTGCGTTGCGATACAGAGGAAACGCGGAACGAACTTATGAACGCGGAGCTGTCAAAACGCTGTTTTGACCTCTTTGCGCAGGCGGAAAAAGCTGTAGCAGATACTCCGCGATATTTACAGCGGTTAAAAAAAGAAAAGTTGTATCTACTTTTTACCACACTGTCTGATCGTTCCCTGACCAGCAGAACCGGAATCGACCGTGAGATTTTTGTTAAGCAACTTGCAGAGTTCATTGTTCTAATGCGCGAATTTAAATTCAGCGCCGTCGGTTTACGCGGGGTATCAAATACGGACTGGTTCAGGCTGATATCCGGCATAACACTGTCTGGAACAAACTGGCTCTACAATCCTGTCGCAGACGCGATCGTTGCAGATCCGGTGTTGGCATTGGAATCCGGCATTTTAAAACAAGCGGTCATTACGCCTGCTGAGACCATAACTAATAAACGGCTGTCCTGGAAGATCGCGACCAGGGACATGACCGGCGGTGAAAACTGGGAGCAAGCAACGGTGAAATGTCTCCGCACTGGATTAAATGATAGAACTGAAGTTATATTCCGGCGTCCGTCGAAATTGACAGATACAAAGGAATGTTTTTTGACATTGGAGTTATTATCGGTGATATCCGGCGGTGTTTCCGCCCGGGCAGAGATTGCGCTCAACGGGAAACGTATCTTTCAAGACCCTGAGTCATTCCACACAACAAATGAAATATGGAGAACGGTAAAAATTCCGTTATCCGAAAACGATCTTTTGCCCGATGCCAATCAGTTGACGATTACTTGCCTCAATGGTCTCTGGATTCAATTACGCAATATTACAATAGTTTCAGGAATGACTGGCGCTGTTGAGCCGCAAGGTCAAAAAACAGTTCATCTATGGAGCGAGGATTTTGAAAGCGGTTTGCTTGACGGATGGCAGGCCTTTAGTGATGGAGATGTCCCCGGTGGCGTATTGTCGGCAAGTGACAGCACAGCATCTTCCGCAAGTAAATTTGCCATTAAGCTCGAAGGCTCTGGACGAATTCTCAAGATAAAAAAATATAAACCGGTCACGGTACACGATAGGACTAGATTGGAATTCGACTGGCGAAGCGATTGCGAAGACAAAATAGCTTATTTGGCGCTTACCATTGACTTGCAGGGATATGACAACCCGCTCTGGGTTTGGGGAATGAAAGATAATAAAATGGTATTAAACCCGATCAGGGGGACATGGCATCATGCGAATATCCCCGTCGCTGGAATTGCCACTGCGGATGGTTCAAGAAAACTCATGAATGGAGATGTGATAAAAAGTATGGGCATTTTTCAAGTGCAAGTCACGGGAAAGAAACATTCTTTTACGGTTGATAATCTTATTGTTACCGATGTGATGAGCGGAATTCCATTCAGTGATCCAGGAAAATGGACAGACGTCAAAGACAGAGATATGGAAAAGCCGGCGGCGGGTATCGGCGAAAGCAAAATAGCCACTAATGCGGGCAAGGAGGCAAAGCCTGCGAATAAATAACTTTCATAACCAGACCCATTACGGATTGGATTGAAGAGTAACCGTGAACCCATTGAGGACAATATGACGTGCAAAGGAATCAGTTTTATTAACGGAAAAGTCAGTAATGGAATAGTAACGTTATCTTGGTATAAACCGACTTTTCTATTTGAGAAAAATGAGCAGGAGGAATTCAAGGAGTTTTCCGTCTACCGGAAATGCGTGGATGATTTTACGTTCGGGGCGGATTATGAAGAATTTTTTTGCGGACTTGTGCCTGAACCGCCCGACTTGATTTATTGCGGTCCACTGGAATGTTCAAATAATCGGAAATATATTTTTCAGGACAAGCAGGCGGAGATCGGTAAAGTATATGCATATTTTGTCAAAACCAGAACCTTGCCGCCGGTTGGGCCGGTTCCGCTGAAAATTCGCGATCCTGAAGTATGGTGGAGCTATGAAATCCTCAAATCCAGACTTCAGCAACTGCAACAGGATTATCCTGCAATGGTAGATTTGGGAACATGCGGCAGAACGGTTGAAGGCAGGGAGATTTTTTCACTGAAAATTGGTTACGGTGCTACGGCACTGGGCTTGGCAGGAGCGATGCATCCCGGCGAGGCCGGGCCTGAGCTGATTATTTGCGCATTGGAGAAAATTCTCAAGAGTTCTCCAGAAATATTGAAGAACAGCACAATTGCCGTTATTCCTTCAATTAATCTTGATATCCGTGAACGCCTTGCGCAAGGTAATCCATGGTATTTGCGGAAGAACTGTGCAGGCATCGATCTCAACCGTAATTTTCCGGCGGATTGGGACGATATTGGCAAAGAATACGGGCTTTCTACAAACGATCCTGAAAGCCTGACTTACCGGGGGCCATTTCCAGCAAGCGAACCGGAAACAAAGTCTGTTATGAAGTTTTTTTCAGACTGTAAACCAGCAGTCATCTTCAGTTTTCACGCTCTTGCCGGAATATGTGATATTCCCGCAATTGGCGCTGGAGGAGTGGAGCAGGCGGATTCGAAGTTTTATGAACTCTCAAAACGATTTGTCAATGCTTACGGAACCGGCCTGCATCCGGAATTGAACCCGGACGACAGTTGGCTGGCTTTTGCCGGTACCGGCGGCAGTCTCATGCGCTGGGCATGGCAGAAACTGCGGATTCCGGCTTTTGATCTGGAACTTTCCATGGCGATTGCGCCGGTGGCATTGCAGAAATGCCGCATTGACCATACGGATTGCAGTTTGATGGAAGAATACGCCTTACGGCATTCCAGAGCGATAAGAAACATCTTAACATCAAGAAAGGAGGCGGTGACAGGATAATTATGTTCAATTTCTGTATTTTCCATTATTGATGGGCTGAAAATCGCGGCAAACTTAAAAAACAGAAGAGTTAAAACATCTGAATGACAGCCCTGGAATCAACAGAAAAGTGAATCTGCATATACTTGGCACAGATTCAGGAGAGGGCAAGGGGTTTAAAAACATAAAAGCTTGAATAGGGAGTCTAAAGAGATGAAAAAATTCTGGTTGGCAAAAGTGATGATCACCCTGAGTTGGTTTTCGGGCTTTGTTTTAGGGGGATTCCTATTGTGTGCCCCGGCACAAGCCACTATAAAAGAAGTTGCTACCTATATCGCACGGGGATTAGTACGTGCTCAATGCGTGGGACCTGGTCCGACCACCGGCTCAGAGCGATTTTATCTATGTTATAACAATTTTGAAGGTGCTCTGGAAGTTGTAAGCATTAATCCGGATGACGGGAGCGTGATGACCTATGTTAGTCCGCTTGCCAGCGAAACAGGTGCCTATGGACTTTGCGCTGGAGATAATCAAGCTATTTATCTAGGCACGGTATTGGGAGCGTATATCCTTAAACTGAATCCTCAAACTGGAACGTTTGTAAGCTTAGGACAGCCTTGCGGCACAGAAACGTATATATGGAATATGGTTAAAGGGGCGGACGGAAAAATATATGGAGGAACTTATCCCGGCGCCAGGTTGATCCGGGTTGATCCTGCCACAGATATTCCTGAAGACTTGGGATGCATGGATACTACCGAACAGTACGTCCGCTTTGTCGCGGCGGATAACAATGGATTTGTTTATTGCGCAACCGGACCAATAAATCCCAAAATTGTGGCATATCAGATATCCACCCAAACACCCCAGATTATCTTTTCCGGATCGGGGTCGCTCGGATTTATCAATCTTACCCGTGGCACAGACGCGCAGGTTTATGCTCAAAACGGTCCATTATGGTACCTCCTATCCGGGTTCAATACACCAACCCCGGCTTCCGCCCCCACGCCTGTACCGAACAATAAATTTTCAGATGGACGAACGATTCAGGTCGATAGCGTGGCCGCGGGTGGTTTTGTAACCGTGACTGATAGCGACGGTATCACCAAACACCAATATCCATTCAATTATGCCGGACAACCGCAACATATATTTAGGTTCTGTTACGGGCCTGGCGATCTGATTTATGGTTCTGGTTATGTGCCATTAAATTTATTTAAGCTTAATCCGATGAACGAAAGTATTAATATTTTGGGATTTTTAGGAAACGGAGAAGCCAATTCGTTGTGCCCCTGGCAGGGTAAACTATTTTTGGGGAGTTATTATGGATATTCACCTTTGATGTCATATGATCCGAGTTTGTCTTTTAGTCCTGGCTCTATCGCCGGTTCCAATCCTCTTATTACCCAGCAACCTATACCCACTGATTGGCGGCCCTTTGCGATGATCGCCAATCCGAACGATGGGAAGTTGTATATTGGAGCTCGACCCGGTTATGGTGTTTTTGGCGGACCTTTGGTTTCCTGGGATGGCGGCAGTAATATTACTTCCGATGTGCCGATAAGCGATGAATCTCTGTATAGTCTTGTGCTATGGAATAATAAGATTATTTGCGGGACATCCGTTCTCAATGGAGTAGGAACTACGCCAACACATGGTAATCCCTCGTTATTCATTTGGGATCCCGTTGCCCGTTGTATACTGCCTGGATCTCTGGTTAAAGTTACCCAGCCCGGTGATCCTGCTAATGTCGGCGATACTATTTGGGCTATGCAATTAGCAAACAATGGGAAAGTGTATGGTTTTTGTGGAACTAGTTTTTCATCACGCTTGTTTGTTTTTGATCCAACTACATACGGAGTGACCTATCCCGCACATTCTCCAATCAATTGCATCTATAACAGTCTTGCGAATGGGGTGGATGGGAATATTTGGGGAATATCCACGAGCGGCGTGTTTAAGATAAATATCGCGAACGATACCATCGTTCCGATTGAATCAGCGCCGGAGGCAGTCACTTCCGGATTTGCGATGCGGGGTAACCAAATTTATTTTGGCTGCGGCGGGAAAATCTATTCTTATTCGCCTGCTCCGGCAGGATGGTGGAAACTGGATGAATCGACGGGATCGATTGCTCCAGATTCCTCCGGCAACGGGCACAACGGAACGCTGTATGGCCCGAATGGCTTGCCAACGTGGGCTAACGGCAAGGCAGGAGGGGCGCTTAATTTTGATGGAGTTGACGACTATGTGACGGTATCCAATGTGGGTGTGGATACGACTCCCGGAGGGTGCAACACGGTAGCCTTCTGGATGAAGTGGGACGGTGTCGCTATAAAGATGCCGTTTGCATGGAACGTTGCGTACTACGATTTGTTCTTTTCAAACGGGTGTTTTGGTATCAATACGGGAGGCAATCTTCTGGGGATTCCATTTTCTTCCGCGAATTATGCCAATAAATGGGTGCATGTGGCGGTGGTGTTCCCGAATGCGGTGTTGACCACAAGCAATGCGAAAATTTTCATCAATGGAACGCAACAAACATTGACGTGGTGTGTGGGCGGACCTGGCAGCAGTAAGAGCGCGACATCAACATTTTATCTTGCGAAGGGGCCGGTCCCCGGTTATCAGTTTGGAGGATCAATTGATGATCTGCAAATCTACAACCGGGAATTGACAGCGGCAGAGGTGGCGGCGCTTGCTGCAATTGGCGGCGAATGATGGCGGAATGACCGGCCCTCTGGATTGATTATTATTCGGGTAAAACTTATTGCAGGCTGGAAATCTTCACGGAATCAGGAATAATTAAAAAATGGAGAGACTAAAATGATTTGCAAGTTGTAACTTTATGAAACTAAACTTTTAGAAAACTTAAGACATAAGGATAATTTAAATCATGGATTCTAAAGAAAGAATTATGACCGTCTTTTCAAGCGGAATACCCGACAGGGTGCCAATCAATTACGGGGCCAACCCTGGAATTGATGCTCGCCTTAAGGCGCACTTCGGGCTGAGGCCGGACGACGCGGAGGGATTGCGCCAGATACTCAATGTAGATTTTAGAAACGTGACCGGACTTTATACGGGAAAGAAGCTACATGCCGACATTCCCGATCGCGGCGTCAAAGTTGACGATTGGGGTATTCATCGCAAATGGGTAGAGCACGGGAGCGGAGGCTACTGGGATTATTGTGACTTTCCGCTTGAACACGCAACTGAAGAAGAAATTGCAAATTGGCCAATGCCGAGTCCTGACGACTTTGATTATTCCGGCATCGGGAGGGAATGCGAAAAGTACTCTCAATATGCAATCGGTGTTTCAGGATTTGGAGGAGACATTATCAACGGCAACGGAATGCTTCGGGGAATGGAGCAAACTTTGATTGATCTGATTACAGATGATCCGGCAGGACTTCTTCTCGCCGACCGCAGGATGGAAATCCACATCGAAACCACCCGCCGGATACTTGAAGCCGGAAAAGGAAAAATTGATTTTATATGGCTTGCCGAGGATCTGGGCTCACAGAACGCCCAGATTATAAGCATGGAACTTTTTCGGAAACACATAAGGCCGCGTTATCAGAAATATATTGATGTCGCCAATGCCTATGGGGTGAAGATGATGATGCACACGTGCGGATCGAGCAGTTGGGCTTACAATGATTTCATCGAGATGGGGATTCACGCCGTTGACGCCCTTCAGCCGGAGGCAAAGGACATGTCTCCGGAATATCTCAAGAAGACTTTCGGCGGCAGGCTTGCATTTCATGGCTGCATCAGCACCGCTGGTCCTGTAGTGTATGGCACTGTACGGGAGACCGAGGACTATTGTAGAAAAATATTGGAAATCATGATGCCGGGCGGAGGATACTGTTTTGCTCCAACCCACTGTCTTCAGGACAACTCGCCAACAGAAAATGTGGTCACAATGTATGAGACAGCAATTAAATACGGCGTCTATAAACAATAAAACAACCATTGCAGGTTCATTTAACTGACAATGAGAACGGTTCTTGACAGTCGAGAATTCGGTACTCTCAAACTAAGGATTACTATGAACAAATGCGCCGATGATAAAATCTCCGCTGTTCGTTTACGGGTGGAATATTTGAAAAATCCGCTGGGCATTGACGAAGAGAGTCCGCGATTTTCGTGGGAGTTGAATGATGATAGGCACGATGCGCGTCAAACCGCGTATCACATCGAAGTCGGTTCGTATGATGCAGTCATATGGGACTCCGGGAAAGTCGTATCCGGTGATTCGATTCATATTGAGTATCAAGGTCCGCCGCTTGAACCGCAAACGCGATACACGTGGCGAGTGCGATATTGGAATGCGGATGTTGTTTCGCCGTGGAACGAGACCGCATATTTTGAAACCGGGCTCATGGATTCACGATGGAACGGACAGTGGATAGAATCAGATATTGTCGGCGAGGCCCGCGCATCGGTGGCGGTCCCCTGCTTTCGGAAGGAGTTTGTCGTACACGAAAGCGTTGTCCGCGCGCGGCTTTACATCACCGCATTGGGAACATATGAAGTGTCGATCAATGGACGGCGTATCGGCGACGGATATTTCACGCCAGGCTGGACGGAATATCGCAAGCGTGTGGAATACCAGGCATACGACATCGCAGAATTTCTAAGCGATGAAAAAAACGCCATCGGCGTAATGCTTGCTGACGGCTGGTACTGCGGCACCTGCGGCGGAGCCGGACGCCAGCGCTTCGGCGGAGATCGCCCGAAACTGCTCACAGAACTTGTGGTCGAGTATGCCGACGGGACAGTGGAGACTGTCATAACCGATGCGTCGTGGCAATGGAAAGCGGGACCGATACATTATTCCGATCATTACCACGGCGAGCATTATGATGCGCGTGATGAAATGCCTGGCTGGGACTCGCCGGGATTTGACGACAGCAACTGGATAGAAGCGCGATTGTCTCCTCCTCTAGATATCATTATCGATTATTCACATGCCGCTCCGGTTCGAAAACAGATGTTAATCAGTCCGATCGAAAAACATTCACTGCGCGACGGCGTATGGATTTTTGATCTCGGGCAGAATATTACAGGCTGGGTGCGCGTGAAGGTTCAAGGCATTCGAGGAACGAACATTACGTTGCGCCATGCGGAAGTTCTTTTGCCGGACGGTACTCTCTACACGCATAATCTCGTTGATGCAGATGCAACTGATCATTACATTCTGAAAGGCGATGGTGTCGAGGAATGGGAGCCGCGATTTACATTCCACGGATTCCGCTATGTGGAAGTCAGCGGTTATCCGGGAATCCCCGGCATGGACGCTGTCACCGGTATTGTCGTTCATTCCGATATCGAACGAACCGGCGATTTTTCATGCAGTGAACCGATGGTGAACCGGCTGAGCGATGCTATCGTTTGGGGATTGAAGGACAATCTCCTTGAAGTGCCGACCGACTGTCCGAGCCGCGGCGAACGACTCGCATGGACTGGTGATGTGCAGGTGATGATGCGGGTGGCGGTGAACTATTTCAATCTCGCTCCGCTCATGACAAAATGGCTTATCGCGCTCAACGACAGCCAGGGGCCGGACGGCGAATATCCGTATTGCGCACCGAATGACACTGATGTACTGTCTCCCGAAGCCGGATGGGGCGATGCCGGCATTATCTGCCCGTGGCTCATGTACATGCATTACGGCGACCGGCAAATTCTAGAACGTTTCTATCCGAACATGCAGCGGTGGCTGAACTACCTTTGGACTCACAGCAATAACGGTCTGCGTCCTTCTACCGGCTGGGGCGACTGGCTGGCTGTTGAGGAAACGCCGAAGGATCTTTTTGCAACCGCATACTTTGGACATGTGACGAACATCATGCATCGCGTCGCGAAAACTCTTGGTCATACAAAAGATGCAGAAAAGTATGATTCGATGTTCGCCGCGATACGTTTGGCGTTCAACAAGAATTTTATCAACGATGACGAACAGTTGCGATACCCGACACAGGCTGCGGCGGTGCTTTCGATTGCTTTCAACCTGGTGGATGGAAATCGCCGGAAGAATATTTTGCGATCGCTCGTTGAAAATATTCACGCATGCGGCGATCATCCATCAACGGGATTTATGGCGACTCCGTTCCTCTTGCCAGCGCTTTCGGAAAATGGACATCACGATCTCGCGTTTCGGCTCTGCATGCAGACGAGCTGTCCGTCATGGCTCAATATGCTTCGTCACGGCGCAACAACGCTATGGGAACGATGGAATGCCATAGATGATGATGGCGTTATCAATCCTAACCGGTGCAATTCGTTCAATCATGCTACGCTGGGATCGGTCGGAATCTGGTTTTTCAATCATGTGGCGGGAATAAAGCCGGATCTGGAACTTCCCGGATACAGACATATTATTTTTCAGCCGTATCCGGGCGGATTCACTTCAGCACGCGCCGCGCTCTGTACGCCGCATGGACAGGCGACAATCGAATGGCACATCGGTGACGGTGTTTTTCATCTCTCGGTTGGCGTTCCTCCGAATGCGTCCGGTACGATTTGTCTGCCTGAAAGCGTCATCGGCGAGGCAGTAGTGGCGGATGGAATGACACCGAATGGACGCGATGGACGCTTCGTCATTGAGGTATCTTCGGGGAGCTATGATCTCCGCGCACCGTTGAGAAGCCCGATCACTGAGAATCCTGTTGTATACGGACGGGGAGTTAAGAATTGATTTGTGGGCATCTCTCAAAAACACAGCATAAAGGAACAGCGGATTATGGAAATAGGAGATATGGCGAGATGTACGATTTCTTGTCAAAATGGACAACTTAACTGTGTTTATCTAAAGCTTATTGACAAGGCAATCTATAGATATAAGTAATAAAGAGCAATCCTAAAGGGCAGATATTCTTAGGGGGAACATCGCTCACAATTATGAAAATTTTACATAATACGAATCTAAGAAAAGAAAATTTAAGCCGACCCAAGGGGTGAGAAATTTGCCCCAGCTAAGATTAAACAAAGGAAAGATGAATATGTCGTCCAGAACAAGAGTACTCGAAGCCTTCGCGCTTAAAAAGCCTGATATAATTCCTTTTCACGCCTACGAATCTCCAGAAAACGCGATCCGGCAATTAAGTCGCAAAGTTCATGAAATGTATCTTGAGCCTGAACTGATTCCGTACGCGATGATCAACAGCGCTAAATTATACAAAAACGACATTGTTTATATGCGATGCGGCAGATATGTTCCGGAGAATATAAAACTGGAAATGGTTGATGATGCGTTAACCTGGAAAGATCGCAAAACCGGCGAAATTTCCGGGCATGTCCTGTATGATCGGAAAGATTTCATCCCCACAAAACCACCGGAATCCCTGGTAAAGAGCATTGCCGATATTGATAAAATCCCGGTAGTCCCGTATAAGGAATTATTACAGCTACCTGAATATCAATCCTTGAACGCATATGTCCGGGAATTTAAAGGAGAACGGTTTTTATTCGGCTTTGCCTGCGGACAATCGGCCAATGCGCTAGACACTTACTTGGGAACGGAAACTGCCATGATAGCGACAATAACCGATCCTGGATTATGCAATGCCGTAATGGAAAGAAAAAACGAAGCCATCGAGCAGGAGATTCTGGCGCTGAAAGAACTCGGTGCGGACGGCATATATACCGGAGACGCTTGCGCTTCGTGCAGTTTCTATTCTCCGGAAACTTATCGAACAATGTTTTTTGAGCGCCAGAAAAAATCTATCGAATTCGTTCATGCTAACGGGATGAAAGCATTACTGCATATATGTGGCAAAATCGGGATGATTCTTGAAGACATGGTTGCTACCGGCGCAGATGTCATAGAGTCGCTGGACGCTTTCTCTGCCGGTGGCGATATAGAATTGAAAGATGCTAAAAGACGGGTAGGCAGTCAAATCTGCCTTAAAGGAAATATTGATGCAGTTCACGTACTGGAACCGCTGAGTCCGGGGAAAATATATGAAATTTGCAGGCAGACGCTGAATGACGCTGGTCCGGATGGCTATATCCTGTCTACGGAGCAGATCACCAAGGATACTCCGGTGGAGAATGTTATGGCAATGCTTCAAGCCAGGGATGATTATTCCGCGAAAATGCGCCTTTTAGGTTAAGAGCAATAATTATGGAATCAAATTATGTCTAAACAAGTTAAAATCTGCACAATTTCAATGAATGCTACGATCAATGGCAATTCTTCCAAAGAAGAACATTTCAAAGAGATTGAAGAGAAATTGGCAATTGGGGGGAATGAGCATCCAAATTTGTTCCTGTTGCCAGAATGTTGTCTTGGGAACAATTTTGACAAGGCGGAATCCTATGACGCGCCGGCAGGCGAAACCTTCAATCATTTCAGTACACTGGCAAAGCAATATCATGCGTACGTCGTCGCTCCATTCCTGACAGAGCGTGATGGCATCAGATATAATTCCTCAGTAGTGTTCGACAGCGGCGGAGTTCCCGTATTTATTTATGACAAGGCTTTTCCGACGGCAGACGAATTGAAATGCGGGGTGCAGGCCGGATGTCCCAGTCCGGATTGTTTTGATGCTGATTTCGGGAAAATAGGCTTCGCCATCTGTTTTGATCTGAATTTCCGGACATTGTTTCAAAACTATTACAGGAAAGGCATGGAACTATTGCTTTTTTCGAGTTATTTCCCGGGCGGTTTTATCCTTCAGTCACTGGCTTTTGAGTTTTCCTGTTTTGCGGTTTCCAGCCATTCGCAAGGCGACGAAAGTGTTTTTATTGATAACTTCGGACGTGAATTTGCCCGCGCCAATATATTTGAACCAGCCTTGACCCGCAAAATCGAACTCGATAGCACAGTTATGCACATGGATGCAAATTACGAAAAGGTATCTGCGATCAAGGCAAAATATGACGATCATATTGAAATCGAGCAGCTCCGTCCGGAAGGACGGATGATTATCCGTTCTGTTTCCCGATCGGTTACGGTCAAGGAGATCATGAAGGAGTTCAATCTGACCACGCTGGACGATTTCCTCGATGCCAACAACGGTTTGCTGCGCTAGCTTCCTGATGAGTATCTAAACATCAAAATTCTTGACAAGCCGCTTTAGATAACCATGTGATTAAATTTTGGAGCAAGCAAAAGAATAATGACCGTTACTCGCACGGCTTAGAGTTCTTGATGGAAAAGTGCCGGATAATCCGGCAAATCGCCCTCATTTGACTCTAAAAAAAGGCCAGAGGCCGACTAACCGCGCCTTCAAGGTAGTGATGCCTACTGCGATCGCGGAGGCCATAAAGATGGAAAAAGGCGAAGATATCGAGTGGCTGATTGAAGACAAAAACACATTGGTACTGACCAGATGCAATAAACTGGTATTGAGAAAACCTGGGTTAAATTGATAAAACTGCTCTTGCTTTTTACCAGAAAAGAACGATTTTATCAGGTTTTTATTTTTCAGTTAAAGTTAAGCAAATGAATGAGATGAGGAGAAACGATGTTCAAGCAGATATGGTTTCCGGAGATGATTCAACAGCATATTCTAAGCCGCTTAGACAAAGAGCCGCTCAACTCCCATTATTATGCCACCAACTATCCAGATGTTTACGCGGCGGCGGAACGGACTTTCGGTTCATGGGGCGAAGCCATAGAATCCTGCGGTCTCGACTACAGCCTGATCAAGAAATATAAAAGCTGGACCAGGCAGTCAGTGCTGGATGAAATCCGGCGATTGGCGAAAGAAGGCGAGCCGCTGTTTTCGCAGAACGCCCAGGATCATCACAAGCCGTTGTATATGGCGGCAATCAAACGTTTCGGCAACTG
This sequence comes from uncultured Lentisphaeria bacterium, assembly GCA_903831825.1. Classification (GTDB taxonomy): domain Bacteria; phylum Verrucomicrobiota; class Lentisphaeria; order Victivallales; family Victivallaceae; genus CAIPAT01. Next base: position 14,899 of record CAIKZE010000177.1, read on the forward strand.
GGGTAAAGCGCTCCAGTCTGCCGGAGTGGATTATAAGAGTGTCCGGTTGCGCCGGAGCATGACGGCAGGAGAGATTAAAAAAGAAGTCCTGGCTTTATTCCGCAGCGGCGAATCGCTGTCCTATATGGACATGAGAAAGAATTACCTGTACTTGCAGGCTGTTGCGATGAAGAAGTTGGGCGCCGGCAGCTGGGCCAGAGCGAGGCGTGAATGCGGGATACTGACAAATTACCGGCTGCAACGAGCAAAACGAAATGAAACAATGAAATGAGTGATGCCATGTCAGAAAATACTAGTTGATGAATGACTGGAAATAATGGTGGAGTCAGCACAGGATTACAAATAAACCATTTTGAGATAATTTAAAACCTATCAACTTTTCAGGAGAAATTGAAATGACAGACAAAAACAATGTAACCGTTTGCCGTAAAGCTGCGGAAAAAGGAGATGCGGAAGCTCAGTATAATCTTGGATGTTACTATGAAGAAGGCATCGGAGTTCCCAGGAATAGAGCCAACGCCGTTAAATGGTATCGTAAAGCTGCGGAACAAGGTCTCGCTGCGGCTCAACACCGACTTGGGTTATGTTACGAAGACGGTACAGGCGTTGCTCCAGATATAACCGAAGCAATAAGCTGGTATC
>CAIKZE010000178.1 GCA_903831825.1 uncultured Lentisphaeria bacterium
AACCGCTGCTTCGGAAGTCTGCATACACCTTCCGCCAGTAATCGTAGCTTCTCTGATCCATTATAGCCTCCAATATTTTTAATGGAGGAAATTTAGCATTCAGCAAGCTCTTCGTAAACGTGGACTCGTCGGGGGCTTACACAAGATATCATATCGGGGTTTGTCCTGGGGTGTTAAATAGAGCTCAGAAATCCGAAAAATATTCATCTATCTTTTTTCTGATTTCGGTTGTATTAAGCTCAAGCCTATAGATGGATATATCCCCAGGAACGACAAAATTGTAACTTTTGAAATTATCTATATTAACACCCCAGGTCTGTCCACTTTATTTTTACTTGTTGTGCATATATTCGTTTAAAATGCTTTTATTTATACATTTCTGAAAAGGCTCTTTGTTTTTCTTCGCGTCTTCGCGTTAAAATTAAGGATGCATTCTCTGTCGGCAAGCCACCCATAGGAAAGCCGGAATACTATTTTTTATGCCATTGAACTGCAACTTTCAAAACCGCATTTTTCGCATTATTTTAGCTCTATTTCAATGCCTGCGTTGACAAATTTACTATATATGTAGGGACAAGTGACGGAAAGTTCTAAAGTTCTAAAGTTCTAAAGTGCGAAAGTGCGGGAAAAATGTGCCCCGCTTGGCGGGTCCCGCGACTGCGGGAGAGAAAAGCGAAAACGGTTATGCTCAACATGTCTCTAACTCTCGGAAATGTTGCAGTATGCCAGTTTTGCCAAAACTGGCTGACTGAGGTGTTTTTGGCAAAAACGCCATACAACGGTTAGGCTGAAATGGTCTCCAAATCTCGGAAATCAAGGTTTGTTGCAGTGCCGTCCGTCTCGGACGGGGGTGTCCAAAATATCGGACTGGAACGGGAGACAAAAATATTGTCAGTTAACGAAAATCTTAACCGGACATACAATTTAAATATGGAAATTGGAGAATTGAAAACGAAAAAACAAAATAACAACAGCCTCAAAGCGGTCTCCAAAACCTCGGAGATGTTGGACATCATTCAACATTTTTCTGCTCAGGCACTGTCCAGAATGTCCAAAATAACAAAATTGTATTTTATTAAGAAGTTTCTTAACCGGTCGTCGGAAATGCTGAAAAAACGGTACTGCACACGGGGTGTCCAGAATGTGCATAATGGCCGCATGGGCAAAAACATGGGAGCCATGGGTCCGATAGGTCTTATGGGGCCTATGGGGCGCGGCTGCCAGCAGGAATATGAGAAGAATGGGAAAGGGAGTCTCCCGCGACTGCGGGAAGCGTGAGTCCAAAATGTCCGACCCGTCCGACCTGTCCGATCTGTCCGTTTCGGGCAGTGGCGTCTCCCGCTGCCACGGGATGCGGCATCGGACGGGGTGTGGGTTGTTATGCCGGAAGAAAGTTTAACTTGTCAACTTTCAAAATCCGTTCCACAGGAGTATATTAGTAGATTCAGAAGATTTTTTAACAACTTTTTTAACCCATATATAAAGATGAATATTCTATGAAAGGCATTGTCAATACCTGGCTGGAATGTGTGCATTGCGGCAAACAGTACGATCTGGAGCAAGTCAGATATAACTGCGAATGCGGCGGCATCCTCGACGTAAAACGCGATCTCTCAAAAATCGACGGCGGGAAACTTAAGCAGTTGTGGGAAGACCGCTGGGGAATGAAGCGCGGTCCGCTTTCTTCCGGCGTCTGGCGCTACAAGGAACTGATTCTGGACGTTCCCGAAGAGCTCATCGTAACGCGTCAGGAAGGCAATACCCGGCTTTACCCCGCCGGAAAGGCTGCCGAATATGCCGGGATCAAGAGTTTTCTATTAAAGCATGAAGGAGAAAACCCCACCGGCAGTTTCAAGGACCGCGGTATGACTTGCGGCGCCACCGCCGCCAGGATTTATGAAGCAACCTCCGTGGCATGCGCCAGCACCGGCAATACCAGCGCCAGCATGGCGTCATATGCCGCCATCGCCGGCATGAAGTCCATTATTTTCATTCCCGAAGGCAAAATTGCTTACGGCAAACTTGCCCAGGCGCTGGCTTTCGGCGGCGTCACGCTTCAGATCAAAGGCAATTTTGACGATGCCATGGAACTGGTGCAGGAAGTTTGCTCCAAACTCAATATTTACCTGTTAAACTCCATCAACCCGTTCCGCATCGAAGGCCAGAAAGCCATCGGTTATGAGATACTTCAGCAGCTCGACTGGGAAGTGCCGGACTGGTTTGTCATACCGGGCGGCAATCTCGGCAATAACAGCGCCTTGAGCAAAGGGTTGCAGGAACTTTACGAACTCGGCATCATCAACAAGATCCCGCGCATTGCCGTGATCCAGGCCGAAGGTTCAAATCCGCTGTCCAGAATGTGGAAGAACAAGACCGGCTATATCCCGGTGAAAAATCCCGATACCATCGCCACCGCCATCAAAATCGGCAATCCGGTTTCGTGGGAAAAAGCCATGCGCGGACTGGAATGGTGCAACGGAGTGGTGGAAGACGTCACCGAGCAGGAAATCATGGACGCCAAAGCGATGGTTGACGCCGCCGGCATCGGCGCCGAACCCGCCTCGTGCTGTTCTGTCGCCGGCGCTAAAAAGCTGGTGGATATGGGCATCATTTCCCCGGACGCCAAAGTCGTCGGCATCCTGACCGGCAACATCCTGAAAGACCCTGACGCCGTGGTCGGCTACCACAAAGACACCCTGCGCGACATGGGCATCAAAGGCACCTACGCCAATAAGCCGCATGTAATCGAACCGACCCTGGAAGCGGTAAAAGCGGCGATCTGCGGCAAGTAAGCCGGATCGCCTTTTAAGAAATGTTCCTCAGCCGCGGGGGCGCTTCATGGCGCCCTGGAGCAGCGAGACGCAGAGTTTTTCGAAAGACATGCCGGCTTTGCCGGCGGCTTTCGGAACCAGGCTGCTGGCGGTAAAGCCCGGCAGACTGTTGCCTTCAAGCACATACATTTCACCGGATTTGGTGATGAAAATGTCTACGCGAAGAATGTCTCTGGCCCCTGAAACCTGGTAGAATTTCACCGCAATTTCCTGTGCCTGTTTCTGAAGTTCCGCGGAGATGTTCTCCGGCGGGCACAGGTAGCGGGTTTCACCTTGATTATGGGTGTATTTGGCGTCAAAGTCATAGATTTTGCCGGGAACCTGTATTTCAATGACCGGAAGCGGTTTCCCGTTCAAAACCCCGACGGTGGTTTCCATGCCGTTGATGAATTTCTCGACCAGCAGTTCGCTGTCGTAGGCAAAACATTTATCCAGTCCGGCTTCCCATTCGGCTTCAGTTTCGGCAATGGCAATGCCGACGGTTGAACCTTCACGCGGAGCCTTTATTACCACCGGCAGGCTGAGGTTGTCCGGAAATGCGCGGGTTTCTTTGGTGACGATGGCCCACGGCGCAGTCGGGAGGCCGTATTTTTCCATGAGCTGCTTGCTTTTGATCTTGTCAATGATGATGGCGCTGGCCTGGCTGCCGCTGCCGACAAAACGCAAACCGGCATCCTCCAGCGCCTGCTGGATTTCGCCGTTTTCGCCGAACCCGCCGTGCAGGACGGGAAATACGACGTCAGCGTTCTTCATTTCAGCGGTAATGCGGGTATCCTGAACATCAATTTCAGCAACGCTATAACCGGCATTGCGCAGCGCTTTGGCAACGCCGCCGCCGGATTCAAGCGATACTGAACGTTCACTGCTGGTGCCGCCTTTCAGTACCGCGACTTTAAGCGGAACGGCGGCTTCCGCGACTTTTTTCAGACTTGCCGGATCCATAAAGCAAACCTCCGGGTTCAAATAAAACCCTGTTTTTTCCGCGACTATACGGCGGACATTGCAGACCAGATCAACAAAATCATGTTCAAAACCATGGTCCGTATTCATAAAATAGTTGGCGTGAATATCACTGACTATAATTTTACCGGCAGACATTCCTTTACAGCCGGATATATCAATCAGTTTGCCGGCAGTGTCGCTGTTGGAAGCATTTTTAAAAACACAGCCGGCGGAACGGCCTCTGGGTTCAGAGGCGCGGCGCAATTTGAGTTCTTCGCTGATCTTCTGCAACTCAGTTTCCCTGTCCACCTGCGGAAATTCAAGAATAGCCGCGGTAAGAATGACGTCTGCCGGAATTGAAGAGATCCGGTAACCCCATTTGATGTCAGTGCCGTTGGCCGACCACGGATTGCCTTCAGCATCAAAACCGCAGAGTTCAGTAACAAAATCGCCGATTGCCACGCCGCGGCAACTGGCATTCGTGCGGAACGCGCCGCCTAAAGTGCCGGGAATGCCGACCAGGCCGGCAATGCCGCCGAATCCTTTCCTGGCGCAGATGTTGGCCAGGTCAGACAGCCGGACTCCGGCTCCGGCGGTGGCGTGTCTGCGACCGTTTATCACCCGGATGAAGTTATTCTGGCAGAGCCTTACCACCAGGCCCTCATAAGGCTTATCCATGCCGACCGTATTGGTGCCGCCGCCGAGCATGAACATCGGGACGGATTGTTTGCGGCAGAAGCGGATCAGTTGAATCAGGGACATATCGTCGGGGGGTTCAGCCATAACCGGAATTTCGCCGCCGACGCCCAGGGACGTTACTTCATGCCAACTGACATTGTATTTGACCGGCAGCGCCGGAAATGTCTGCTCGAACGACTCGCAGAATTTCAGTTTATTGGTGTCACACATAGTTATCGCCGCCGTTATTTATTATAAACTTCATCAGGATTGAAAACCCGTTCGCCGATAACTTTCAGCATATTGCCCTCAACTTTTCTGAAAAAGCAGGTGCGGAATCCTTCGTGACAGGCCGCTCCGCCGATCTGTTCGACCTTAAAAATCACCGTATCCTCGTCGCAGTCAACGTATATTTCCTTGACTTTCTGAACATTGCCGGAGGATTCGCCTTTCCGCCATATTTTTTTTCTGGAGCGGGTCCAGTAAGTGGCGTTGCCGGTTTTGAGCGTTTCATTCCACGCTTCTTCATTAATATATGCGAGCATCAGGATTTCTCCTGTTTTCCAGTCCTGCGCAATCGCCGGAACCAACCCATCGCCTTTTGCAAAATCAAGTTTAACCATAATATTCCCCAGTATTTACAGCAGTCCGCTATTAATGGTTCGTTATTGTAATAAAAAGTCTTTAGACAATACACTAATTCCTGGCTTTTTACATTCCCGATTTAACAAATTTTAATAAAAATGAATTATCCTGAATAAACCGGTGTTTATTTGCCTATTATTGAAATCAATGCTATCATAAAATGAGATGGGGCAGGAAACTGATTTATGGACATAAAAAATAAAAACGTGTTGGTCACCGGAGGCGCTTTACGCATAGGACAGGCGCTGTGCAAAGCTTTTGCGGAAGCCGGCGCGAATGTCGTCATTCACTGCAACAAATCCGCGGATGCCGCCCGAAAATTACTGGGCGAACTTGGCGGCAGCGGAAAACACCGGCTGGTCTGCTGCGATTTTGCCAACCCTGACGATGTTTCGGCGCTGCTCGAACAGTCCGGACATGTCGATATCCTTATCAACAACGCTTCAATCTACCAGCCGGATCCGTTGATTTCAGAAAATGCGGACCGGACAAGGGCGCATTTTGAGGTAAACTTTTTCGCCCCCCTGATGCTGATGAAAAAATTCCATGAACAGTTGAACGGGAATTCCGGCTGCATCATCAATTTTCTCGATCAGGATGTTGCAAAAGTCTCCGGCAGCCGGGGCAGTTATTCCCTCTCCAGAAAAGCCTTGCGGGACGCCACTTTAAGCGCTGCATTGGAGATGGCGCCGCGGGTGCGGGTCAATGCCGTCGCGCCCGGTCCGGTATTGCCGCCGGTCGGCATGGAGCATTCCATGATGGAACAAACTTTAAAAGAAGTGCCGCTGGCCAGGCCGGTTGACTTGCGCGATCTTGCTCAGGCATGTATATTCCTGGCGGAAAATGAATCCATTACCGGACAGATACTTTATGTGGACTGTGGTCAACATCTTTAACGAATCCATAAGGAATTAAGTAATGTTAATCAGTATCAGCACTTCAATTTTTCCCAGTGAAGGCAATCCGACCTATCTGCTGGCTTTCCTGCAGAAAATTAAATCCGCCGGATTCGATTATGTTGAATTCGGACGGAAACATACGAATATCAGTCCCCGCATCGAGGAAATCAAAAGCACCGGCATTAAAGTATGGGCAGTGCACGGCGACCTGCCGAGAAACGCCCTGTCGTCGGACAATTCGCTCCGCATGAACGCCGTCGAAGAGGAACTGAGGCGGATGGACGATACGGCGGCGTATGCCCCCTGCCCTTACGTCATTCACTATCTTGACCGCATGCTGGACCCAAGGCCCGGCCGGCAATTCCGCAAGAGCATTGAGCAACTGCATGAAAAAGCCAAGGAACTGGGTTTCGTCCTGGCGCTGGAAACCGCCCCCTACAAACCGCAAGTCAATGAACGCTATCCGACCAGCGAAGAAATCGCTGACTTCGTTCGCTCCTTTGAATCCCCGAACATGCGGGTAACCGTGGACATCAACCATTCCAACCTGAAAGAAGATTTAATTCAGGTCGCCGCCAACTGTCGCGGCATTATCGGCAATATTCATGTCTCCGACAATATGGGCAAATGGGAAGATCACCTTCCGCCGGGTGAAGGAATTATCAATATCCGCGGCGTGCTGCTGGCGCTGATCAAGTGCGGTTACACCGGCCCGTGCAATGTTGAATGTCATCATCCGCATCCGACCATTCCCGTATTGAAACAAATAAGAATCAACATCGAAAAAATCTGCGAGAACCTGTAAAAATGGCTTTTTTCAACTGCAATTTCCATTCGGACATTCTGGGCATGGCCTGCTCCATGAATGTGATCGTCCCCCAGCAAAGCTCAACCCAGATCGGCATGACCAGCAAGGGCGGCAGGAAAACATACCCTGTTTTGTACCTGCTTCACGGACTGAGCGACGACCATACCATCTGGGCGCGCCGCACTTCGATTGAACGCTATGTCGCCAATATGAACCTGATTGTGGTCATGCCGACCACCCATCGCGGGTTTTATACGGACATGGCCGCCGGAGCGAAATACTGGACATTTGTCAGCGAAGAACTGCCCGCCATTGTAAAAAGTTTTTTCCCGGTCAGCGGACGCCGGGAGGATACGTTCGCGGCGGGCTTGTCCATGGGCGGCTACGGCGCGTTCAAACTGGGCTTGCGCTGCCCGGAAAAATTTGCCGCCGTTGCCGGGCTTTCCGCGGTGAATGATATCCCTGCCTTTATGGAACTGGATAACAGAACTCAGGATTTTTCTGACGAAATGCAGCGGATTTTCGGTTCCGCGGATAAAGTTAAAGGCTCCGAAAATGACCTGTTTCACCTGGCTTCCAAACTTGCCAGAAGCAAGCAGCCCCAGCCGGCAATTTTCCAATGTTGCGGAACTGAAGATTTTCTCTATCAGGACAATCTCAAATTCCGGGACCATCTGAAAAAGCTCAAAATGAATCTGCATTACCAGGAAGCGCCGGGCGACCATAATTGGGGTTTCTGGGATCAATATATCCAGGATGTCCTGAAATGGCTGCCGACTGCCGGTTAAGATTTTTCTTAACAAATTATCCCGCGCCTGCGGGAGACGCCGCTGCCCGAAACGGACAAAACGGACGAAACGGACAGGTCGGACGGATCGGACATTTTGGACATCCGTGTGCAAAACCATTTTCCCCTTGTTTTTACTACTCACCATTCACAATTCACCATTCACGTTCTTTACATTCTGGACATATCCCAAGCTCATTTGGACACCCTACTCCGAGCCGTTGGAGTGTCGTTGAACAGAGCGGTTTTCATTTTGTTTTCCCATTTTCAATTGTTTGCACATTCTGGACACACGCTTTACGCAATGCTTTTATGGGGCCTATGGGTCTTATGGGAGACAGCCACATTTTGGACACCCGACTCCGAGCCGTTGGAGTGTCGTTGAACAGAGCTTTTTTTCATTTTTAAACTTTTCTCGCTTTTCTCGCTTTTCTCGCTTTTCTCGCTTTTCTCGCTTTTCTCGCTTTTCTCGCTCCCTCACACTCCGAGACTTTGGAGTCCGGTTGAACATAATGTTTTACAGTTTTCATAACAACTCCGAAACTTTAGAGCCTTGTTGAGCACAACGGTTTTAATTTGTTCCTGCCATTCACCATTCACCATTCACATCCTTTAGCCACTCCGAGACTTTGGAGTCCGGTTGAACATAATGTTTTACAGTTTTCATAACAACTCCGAGACATTAGAGCCCTGTTGAGCATAACGTTTTTCGGTTTTCCCAAACATTCTGAACATTTTGGACCCCGTTTGTGTAAGGCCGTCCGAGACGGACGGCGCTACATTTTGGACCCCGCTTACCCTTATTTTGGACACCCGACTCCGAGACTTTGGAGTCCGGTTGAGCATAAGGTTTTACAGTTTTCATAACAACTCCAAGATTTTGGAGTCCCGTTGAACACAGTAAGCGTCCAGCCAGCCACATCTGTTACTTTGTTTTCTGCCGAGTAAATTATCCTTCAACAATAAACGGGAGGATATTTTATGCTAAAAAACGGAATTGTCTGGCGCCGGTGGCAGTGTGCGCTGTCGGGTTACTGGAA
>CAIKZE010000179.1 GCA_903831825.1 uncultured Lentisphaeria bacterium
CCCGAGCGTTTAGAGGCATCTCCAGTATGGCGTTTTTGCCAAAAACGCATCCCCAGCCAGTTTTGGCAAAACTGGCATACTGTTTCCGTACATTTTGGACACATACGGAGCAAAGCATCCCGAGCGTTTAGAGGCATCTCCAGTATGGCGTTTTTGCCAAAAACGCCTCAACCAGCCAGTTTTGGCAAAACTGGCATACTTTTTCCTTTCCAACATTTCCGAGCCGTTGGAGTGTCGTTGAGCAGAGCGGTTTTCATTTCTTCACTTTTCTCTCCAGCAGTCGCGGGACCCGCCAAGAGGGGCGCACTTTTCTTGCTTTTTCATTTCCGAGGAATTAGAGACCCATTGTGCATATCGTTTTTATAATTTTCAACTTTCAATTTTCAACTTTCAATTAATCAATAATCCCCCATTTTAAAATTATAAAATTTAAATCAAAGTCTACATATATAGAGAATTTGTCAATTCAAACTATAGAAATAAGTTCAAATAATGCCGTAAAATGAATTTTTGAAAGTCAGGCTTTTTTCGGCAGAAATCTGGTTAACCGCGAAACGTTGGTCGCCTGGAGGTCGAAAAACTCATTGGGGCGCGGCTATGCCGGGCTAATACCGATTCGCAATCTTAAAGCCAGTAAAGACAAGAGCAATTTTGAGAATTATTTGGGAATGCCGACGGAAGCCCGATATGAATATCGGGGGACGGAGACATTTCCCAATAAACTCAAAAGGGCCTTGCCGCGGAGCGGTTGCGTTTTCGCCATACAGGCTACGTGCCGTATGAGTTCCGTCGCTACCCTGGTAGCGCCAGCCCCATCCGGCCCATCCCGGCAAAGACGAAATTCGCAATCTTTACTGGCTTTGAGATTGCGAATCGGTATTAGTTCATATATCATGGCGCAAATCATTTTCCGCACATCAATATTTGCTGCAGCAATCGGACAGTTCAGGCAAAAATCAACCCTGATCGTCAATACACGCAATTAATTACTTTTTTTCGCCCGCAAATATTATATCGCCAAAGGCTTCATTGTCGGAGAAATTAATAGTTTCCATATTGGGTGACCAGAGATGATATTCGATTCTTTTCACTTTAGGTATATGATGCTCTCTTCCAAAATTTCCGTACCATACAGTACCAACTGACGGCGTTGATATGTTCAATGTGCCGAAAGGTATTTTTACAACTGATATCCATTTTCTATTCTGTTCATCAATTGTGTTTTTGTATTCCCACTTGCCGTTCCATGTTGGATCATCCTTGCCGTAACTCGGATCAAGTGGAGAACGCTTCTTGCTGTTCAGCGCGTCATATCTGGAATTATCTACAGGATTGAATATCAGATGGTAATTAATTTCTTTGCCCGCAAGCGGATCTAGAAAAATTTCGATGCATTCCTGCTGCCAGCACGGACCGTCGTATCCGGCAGGGACAATTTCCAGTTTGGAATCAGGAAGCGATGCGTCAAAAGCAAGATAAAGATTGTCATCATCATAAAGGAGTTTCATTTGAGTTTTCCGGGTGGAATTTCCCATTTGCACTTCGCCAATATTTTCAAACGGGACGTTCTTCCATGCGCCGCTTTCGAGCTGTCCATCCATCGCAACAGCTTCTGACGCTTTATAAACAGTAACTTGTTTCCTGAGAGTGCCAGGCAATATTTTGCTGTCTTTCATCTGTTTTATATTCCACGTCAGCGGAGAATTAATCGGCGCGATCAGGCGGCCATTTACCATAACCATGTCCTTAGGGGAATTTCCCAGAAATTTTATATCCGGCCACCCATCGATTTTTTTCATATTGCCTTTTTCATCATAATACGAATTTATCATTGCATTGCGCTTTTCTATAAATTCGCCAAGCTTATCAAAATAAGGCTGGCTTGGATTTATTTTGTAAGCGTTGTATAAGTGCAGGATGGATGCAAGATTCTTAAGGTAGTCAAATTCTGCGCGAACCAATTGAATGCGCTTTTTTATCTTCTCTGTATCGGCGGACTTTTCCGCGGCCTGGAGGTTTTTTTCCATGACATCGATAATATCAGGAGAATAATTGTAGGTTATCATAATCCTGGGGTTGGCGGACAGCAGATTGTGCTGTACTTCGTCCGCAGAGACGCCTATAAATTTTTCCACGGAAGAATAGAGTTCGAGACGCTCGTTGAAAGTATCGAAAAATTTCTTCATCGGCACATCGGCTTTACCGTATGCAGCCTTGCAGAACTCTTCAACAAGCATTTCGGCTCCGGGGATTTTATCCGAGTTTTCAAACGAACGGCCGAATGTGTAATAAGCCGGCCCTTCAAGACCGAATAGTTCGCCAAAGCCGCATTTATATATGCCTTTTACACTATTTTTCACAAAAAGCTCCGCCTGATTTCTGCAATATAGCGGAGTGCGCCGGGGAGTAAATCCTACCCTCTGATAATCGCCCCAGTTGTAAATGTATGCCATGAACCCCTGTGGCACTTTATAATCTTTCCATTTCGCAAAAGACTCCGGCGAGTATGAACAAAGTTCAATCATCACATTTTCAGGAAATTCTTTGAAAGTGGCCGGCGGATTCAACGTAAAAGCATAGGCTAAGATCACTACTTTCTTGCCGGGTCTGTCTTTCAATAAGCGTTCAGCCAGCTTTCTGTGATGTATCCAGAGTTTTTCACGTTCATCCGAAGTGCCGAAAAGTTTTGCGCATTCAGTACATTCACAAGGGATATAACCATCTGTCTGTCCAAGTTCAACACCGTCATATCCGAGGTCAAGCCATTTAAGCATTTCGGCGTAAATCATATCCTGTACTTTGGGATTTGATATGCAGAGATGATTTGATGCGGAATTGCGTTTATTGCCAATCAGCGCAAAAAATTCGGGGTGACTTTTGCCGTATTCAGCCTTGGGAACCGCCGCATAGTAGGAATGGCCGCCATATAATTTGAATGCGTTGCATGGATAATGATTATTGGCTATATCATAAAACAGTTCCGTCGGTCTGCCGACATTAAAAAGCAGTAAGGGTTTTTTGTTTATATTCAAGTCTGCCGGACATGATATGACAGACTGTTTGGCTGTCTCAATTCCATTCGCGCCAGGAAGCAGGAATTTCACTCCGGCATTATCCTGCAGGAACAGGGTTACAGCCTTCACGGTACCCAGTATATAGCTCGTATAATGAATATTTTTGGGGTCAGGCACATTGGGGCGATCTGCTCCGGCAAGAATAATATTTTTCCCGACAGTTTTATTGACATAAGTCCAGTTTTCCATTTTTTCAGTATCAATGCCATTGGCCTTGGCAAAAATGGTATTTCCTATGAATACTGCCGGTTGGGTTTTGTCATATTGGGACTCTTTAACTATCGGCAGACTGACGCCGGCAGCTTCAATTATACAGTTTTGAAGAAGTTTGGCGGAAACGTTTATAAAACCATCAATATTTTTATCTTTTCCATTCTCCGGAACTACAATCTGGTAATCAGATTTTCCGTCCTTTACTACTTCGATATCCGCAGCGCCGCAAAGGGTGCAGACGGCAGACAATAAAGCTATTCCGGTTAACAACATTTTTTTTATCATATGAAGATTCCTCTGCTGTTTTATAAATTATTTAAAAATAATCTTTCCCATTACGTCATAGCGGTTGCGCCATGTTTTCCAGTAAATATTCGGTTCCCATATAAAGTTAATCTGTTCTGTCCCCATGGAAACGCCCCTTAAAAAATTGCCGTACCACACGTCCCCGCTCCGGGGAACGGTTTTGAAAATTGAAAAAGGTATTTTATATTCGGCTGTAATACTGCCGCGTAACTCATCAATTTTCCATGCAATATTAACTTGCTTATCAAGCGTGATTACGTTGAATTCATTGGGTGCTTCAGGATTTTCTATTTTAACTCTTTTATATGTCGAGGCAAGCGTATTGGGATAGCCGCCGGGAAACATGTATGTTTCCTCAAGCGTTTTCGCAGGCCCGAAGAACACACTGAAAGAATTTTTAATCTTCTTTTCATCCCATTTTGCGGGTATGTATTTTTTACATTTAAAAAGGACATAAAGCGCAGTCTCGTCATAGGCTAACTGAACGCTTGTTTCCGGCGTTTCTAGCGCCTTGTTCATAAATAACTCCACAAATTTCTGAGGTTCAGCTTTCTGCCATACCGCCTCGTCCGGAATCCCGTCAAGCTTTATTGGCGTGGAAGATTTCACTGCCTTTATTTCTCTTGCGCCTGGAATAAAATTCATCTTCCTGAAAAATGCCGTATCCCAGTCGTATGGAGTTTTAAGTATACATTTCAAGCGTCCGCCGGTCTTCAATGTGGCGGGCGGAACAGCATCAAAAGACCTGCAGCCCTCATAATCCGCAATATTATTCTCTTTATTGGCAGAAGTTTTTAACGAATTTATAAAATTATTACGCGCATCAACAGCATCAAGCAAAGCATCAAAAACTCTCTTGTCCGTATTTTTATTGTATTTATCGAAAAGTTCAGCAACCAGCGCAGTCCTTTTGAGATATTCAAATTCCAGTTTTACTATTTTTATCCTGGCAATTTCTTTTTTATCTTTGGCGAGATTGGATGCTTCATCAAGACACGACTGCATTTTTGCTACTGCATCAGATGGATAACGAAGGGACAGAATCTTCACATTGCTCTGCATGTCAGTGATTTTTCCATCAAGCAGGTTTTTGTCATTCCAGTTTACCTGGTCCTCGAAGTCCATATATATTTTAAGTCTTTCGTGCAGAAGCGCAAAAAACTCTTTCATCGGCTTTGATGAATCAGGATAAGCAAAATCGCAAAATTCATTTGCAAGCGCCGCCGGGTCTCGCGTTGAATCTTCAAGAAGTTTACCGTAAGTATAATACACTGGTCCTTCCAAACCATGAAGCTCCCCGAATCCGCAACGGTATATTCCCCATATGTTATTCTTCTTGAATATTTCGATTTGCGGTTTGCAGAATTCAGGAGCATGCTTCGGGGTAAAACCCTCTGTTCTGTAAAACCCCCAGTTATATATGTAAACCGTAAAGCCGCCAGGCACTTTATAGTCTTTCCATTTAGCCAGGAATTCAGGAGAATAAGCGCATAATTCGACAATGACATTGGAAGAAAAGTCTTTGAATGTTTCAGGCGGAATTTCGGTTAGTTCATAGCTTAAGATCACGACTTTTTTACCGGGGCGGTCTTTCAGCAGGCGTTCAGCCATGTTTTTATGCATAATCCATAGTTTTTCACTAAAACTTTTAACCCCGTAAAGAGCAACGCATTTCTCGCACTCACAGGGAATAAAACCATCACTCTGACCGAGTTGCGCGTATTCATAACCTTCATCCAGTTTATGCAAAAGTTCTTTATATATCAACGCTTGAACATCGGGATTTGAAAGACAATACTGAGGACGGGTTTCATGGGTATAACGCTTGCCCTTGACAAGAGCAAAATATTCAGGATGTTCTTTGAAATACTTGTCCTGAGGTATGGCGGCAGTATGCGAATGACCGCCATATGAACCGTACCTGACCGTCGGGTAAAAGTTATTCGCGATGTCGTAATTCATGTCGCGTGCCCGACCAATACAGTATTTGAAAAGGTCTGTTTTGCGAATATTAAGTGCTGAGGGTAATTCGATTTCGGCCTTTTTTTGCACTGCGATGCCATTGGGGCCTGGAATTACAAAACGGGTTCCGCAATATTCTTCGAGAAAACTGGTTACTGCCTTTACCGTACCCAGTTCATATGAGGTGTAACTTTTATCCGCATGTTTACCAGCAACATCTTTGCCGATCAAAATAATATCCTTCCCGGAAGTCTTGATCACATATTCCCATGCTGCCAGCGTCTCTGCATTGATGCCGCTTGATGACGCCTTAACTGTATCACCAATGTATATGCCGGGCTTGGTCTTTATTGCTTTGCTTTCTTCCAATACCGGCAGTGCCGCCCCTGTAGATTCCTGGATGCAGTTCTTCAGAAGATTGGCGGATTGTTCCCAGAAATTACTCAACAGCGGATTTTTAGCTTTGTCCGGGATTACTATCTGGTAATCTGATTTGCCGGCAACGGCTATTTTAAGTTGAGCTGATGCGATTAAGGGAGAAACCCAAAATAAACAAAACAGAATGACGAAGAGATGCTTGATAGCCATGAAATTATCCTTTTATTAATTTTAATATTTAGCGTTCCCCTCCGGATCGGGATTCCCGTTCCCGCAGACACCCGCAGCCGTCACGACGTTGAAACTCAGCTATATCGGCTTTATGGCAATGTGGCCGGGTCTTTTGCGATCGGGCTCCAAAAATAGTATTTGACCATAGCGAATGTCCAGCCTACTGTAGTTTCATCTGGAATAGTGCCATAATTTTTATTTGCAAGATGACCATCCGCAAAAGCAACATTGGCGCTGTTTGTAAATATAGTGCGACCGCCGCCATGACGATAGCCGATTACGGCGCGGGTGGCGGATTTGGTTTGTGCATACTCGTCTACCCATGATCCTATTAGATTTGCGTCGCCGCCGCCTGCGTCGGCGACTAAACATGTTTCAGAGGGTTTCATAAAGCCGCTTACTTTTCTCAGAACTTGTTTAGTAATTGCATAAGGCGCGGTGGTGCCTACTCCGGAGTTTGCAATTAGACTATTATAGCCGTAAGAGGGAAGCGTAAGCGTCGAGTCCGCCGCCAGGGTAGGACAATTCAGCGGATGGCGGAGCGTCGGGGATACCCATCCATAATATATCCCGGAACCGGATTTGACCGTTTTAAGATACGGTTGGAGAAACCCCTCGCCCTGGCTCGCGCTGTTCCAAAACTTATTCGGACTTACGCCATTAGTTCTTCCTGTCGGCAGATTATCGCTGTAATCAATAGTGTAAAACTGGAATGCCTGGCTGAGTTGTTTCAAGTTATTGCCGCATTCCGCCGTTCTGGCTTTTTCCCGCGCTTTATTCAGCGCCGGCAGCAACATTGAGGCCAATATTGCGATGATGGCGATGACCACAAGCAATTCTACGAGCGTAAACCATAACTTTTTCATTTATGAATCTCCCTTTATTTAGTTTATTGGGGTTCCGTGCTTTGTCTTTTAATTAGTTTAAACGGCTTCAATCGTAATTTACCATTTCCAGTAACCGGGTCGAACCATTTTTTCGGTTCCTGGAGCATTTCCACTGCCATTTCCGCGAATTTGGAGTAGCCGTAATCAATGGTTGAGAGCGGCGGGTTCAGCATCCGCGCATCCGGATAACCGCAAATACCCATTACCGCAACATCCTCGGGGATACGGAGTTTTAATTCATTCAGCGCATCATACACGTAGATCGCGTAGAAATCGGAAAAACATAGAATTGCCGTCGGCCTGAGTGGGTTTGAATAAAAGAACTTGACTGTTTCAATAATGTCTTGCTGATTAAAACCTGTTATGCGAATCAGGTTTTCATCGGGACTGGCGTGATATTTTTTCAGTAATTGTAAAGTTTCAGGTAAAGAATAATTTCGGAACCCGCCAATGGGATGCCCGATCATCGCGATCCGCCGGTGACCGAGCCCGGTCAGATATGCAATTGCCGCCTCCCAACTGTCTCTTTTGGAAACAGAGATGCAGGCAAGTCCGGTATTTTTCGCATCATCTATCCTGCCGTGGACAATCACTATCGGAACTCCGGCAGATCTCATTCTTGCCAGAATCGGTTCTTCCTGTTTTGTAAAGTTGGACATCAAAGCCACGATGCCGACAATATGGTTGGATTGAGCAAATTTCCGGATATCGGATTCGGAAAACATATTTAACGCGGTATTGGTCGTGATAAATGCCTTTAATTGTTTTTCTGTAGCACAGCGGGCTATTTCCGGCACAATATAATTCGCCGGCTCTTCAAAACCGTTGATAGCATTATGAATTACCATGATGGTAGCTACATCTGAAGATGCTCTGTCAGGATAAACAAACGTACCTTTACCGCGGATCCGTTTGATATATCCATCCAACTCCAGCCGATCAAGCGAAGATCGCAAAGTAATCCGCGCCACGCCCAGTTCCTGCGCTAATTCAACTTCGCGCGGCAACCTCTTGCCGGAAGGAAATTTCCCGGAAGTAATATTCTGCTTCAGATTCCGGTAAATTTGATCTTTTTTAAATTCCAACGCTTCCATTGCAGCAACCTGCTTTATTATTTATAGGTACTATCTGGTATTATATGTGATCAAATCAAAAAAGTCAATACCTGACAGTACCTGAAAACATAAAAAAGCATTTTTTTGTAATGCCTCGGTAGTCACGTCCCTGGCCGATGCAGTATTAAAAAAAGGCGGATTTACAAATATTCAGATTCTATTTGGATCTTTTTGCACTGCGATACCATTGGGGCCTGGGTCAGGCGACCAGCGCGACCAGGGGAATAAAAAACTCCCGGAACTTTTACAGCGCCGGGAGTTTTTATTTTACAATACTGCTGGGTTATCCGTTGCAGCAACCGCCGCCGCAATTGCAGCCGCAGCCGAAAAATTTCTTGATGGTTTCCACAACCGCTTCCGGCGTGAAACCGAATTTTTCGGCAAGCACATTGTAGGGCGCTGATGCTCCGAAAGTATCCATTCCGATTGCCAGCCCGTCTCTGCCGACAAAACGATGCCAGCCGAACGTGCTGCCGGCTTCAATCGAAACACGGTTCAGGCAGTAACTGGGCAGAACTTCTTCCTGATAGTCAACATCCTGCTTCAGGAACAGTTCCTGAGAAGGCATGGAGACCACTCTGACCTTGACGCCTTTGGCGCGGATCAAATCGGCGGCCGACAGCGCCAGATTGACTTCGGAACCGGTGGCAATCATGATCATGTCGAAATCTTCATCGTCACTGAGCACATAAGCGCCTTTGGCGACATCAACCCTGGCGGCCTGTTCCGGGGTAAACGGCGCGAGGTCCTGGCGGGTCAGCAGAATCGCGACCGGGCCTTTGGCTTGCAGCGCCGCCGCCCAGGCATGAGCTACTTCATGGGCTTCCGCCGGACGGAGCAGAGTAACGCCGGGAATCGAACGCAGCATCGCCATCTGTTCGATGGGCTCGTGCGTCGGACCGTCTTCGCCGACGTAGAATGAGTCATGGGTAAATACATAGATTTCATGCAATCCCTGAATCGACGCCAGACGGATTGCCGGTTTCATGTAATCGGAGAATACAAAGAAAGTTGAAGTATACGGAATAATGGTTTCGTACAAGGCCATGCCGTTGCCGGCCATGCCCATCGCCAGTTCGCGCACGCCGAAATGGAAATTGCAGCCGCCGCGGTTTGCCGGATTAAAGTCGGGCGCGTCCTTGATGTTGGTCTTGGTGGACGGCGCCAGGTCGGCTGCGCCGCCGATAAGTGACGGCACGAGCGCGGCGGCGCGCTGGAGAACTTCACCGCCGGAAACGCGGGTGGCAATCGGTTTGCCGACCGGAGTTACTTTCAGCAGTTCTTCCAGGATATTTGCCGGAACCGTGCGGTTGAGCATTTTGGAAATAAGCTCGGCTTTGTCCGGATTGTCATTGATGAACGCCTGGAATTTCTTGTCCCAGCCGGCGGCTTCAGTGATGAGCGACTCAACGCGCTGGTCGATGAATGCTTTGACTTCAGGCATGACAAAGAAAGGTTCCGCGGGCATGCCGAGGTTTTTCTTGGTGGCTTCGACTTCTTCCGCGCCGAGCGGTTCGCCGTGCGCTGAAGATTTGCCCTGTTTATTGGGCGAGCCGAAACCGATCTTGGTTTTGCCGATGATCAAAGTGGGGCGGCCGTCGGAAACGACCGCTTCGGCCAGCGCCTTGTCGCACTGTTCAATATCATTGGCATTGGCGATGTTGATTACGCGCCATTCGTATGCGACAAACCTTGCGCCCACGTTTTCAGAGAAAGCGAGGTTGGTTGAACCTTCGATGGTGATTGAGTTGTCGTCATAAAAACAGATGAGGTTGTCAAGTTTCTGATGTCCGGCCAGAGAAGCTGCTTCGGAGGTGACGCCTTCCATCATGCAGCCGTCGCCGCACATAATGAATATCTTGCTGTCAACCAGGCCGGACTTGTCCAGGCCGGTTTTAGCGGCGAAATATTTGTTTGCCATGGACATGCCGACCGCGGACGCAAAACCGCTGCCCAGCGGACCGGTAGTGATATCGGCCCCGGCGGTATGATTATATTCCGGATGTCCCGGAGTCTTGCTGCCCCACTGTCTGAACTGCTTGAGTTCATCTATCGTCAGGCCGTAATCGAACAGGTGCAGCAGCGAATATTCCAGCATGGAACCATGTCCGGCGGAGAGGATAAATCTGTCGCGTCCCAGCCATTTGGGGTTCTTCGGATTGTGTTTCATGTATTTGTACCACAAGGTGAACGCGAAGTCGGCGCATCCCATCGGCATGCCGGGGTGGCCGGATTTAGCCTTCTGAACGGCTTCCGCGGACAATACGCGGATCGTATTTGCCGCCAGTTTTGACAATTGCAAGTCGAGCATCTTCTAAACATCCTTTCTTTTTATTGAATCTGATTGGAAATTTTAACTAAATAAGATAATTTCATTAAGGAGCATTTACAAACCGTAATTATACTCTGCACGGCTGAAAATTTAAAAATAGACGAGCAGGATTGTGGATTGGATTTTTTCGATCCGACTGACAGGCGATATGGATATCGCCGGAAGGAGGAACGGAAAAATACGGACGCAAGACGCTCGCCGCAAAGCGGTTGCGATCTTTTGAGTTTGGATTCGCACTCTTCGAGCGCCTTCGATACCCCGGTATCGGCAGCCTCTCAGAATACGAACCAATTCTCAAAATCTTCGCAATCTATGTTAAATTTTCAGCCGTGCAGAGTATAAGTAGATAATTTAGAAAACTGACAAGGCACGCAGACGAAAAACAGCAGTTGAACTTTATGCCTATGTGTCTCTGAGATAACAACAACTAAAAAAAGGTTTATATACGCAAAATGGCGGAACGGTTCATTACATCCACGCTTAACAAAAAAGACGCAACCCGTGACAATACGCTCAGGCCGCTGAAGTTCGCCGACTTTCCCGGACAGGTGAAAGTAAAGGAAAGAGTGGAACTCTATGTCGAAGCCGCCAAAGGCAGAAACGAACCGCTTGGGCATCTGCTGCTCAGCGGCCCGCCCGGACTCGGCAAAACCACCCTCGCCTATATCATCGCGCACGAAAAAGGCGCTAATATCAAATCATCCAGCGGCCCGGTGATTGAAAAACCCGGCGACCTGGCCGGACTTCTGACCTCGCTTGAAGAAGGCGACATCCTGTTCATTGACGAAATCCACCGTTTGAACACTACCGTGGAAGAGTATCTGTACAGCGCCATGGAAGACTTTTTCATTGATATCATGATTGACCAGGGACCGGGAGCGCGTTCGGTGCGGCTGAACGTTCCCCGCTTTACCCTGCTTGGCGCGACTACCCGCCAGGGCATGCTGTCCGCGCCGCTGCGTTCACGCTTTGCCCTCGCCTGCCGGCTGGATTATTACAAAGTGGAAGATCTGGAAACCATTATCTGCCGTTCCGCCGGTATTCTCGGCATTACCATAGACCAGGAAGGCGCGCACGAAATAGCGCGCCGCTGCCGCGGCACGCCGCGTATCGCCAACAATCTGCTGTGCTGGGCCAGGGACTATGCCCAGGTCAGGGCGGACAGCGCCATCACCGGAAAAACCGCTTCCGCCGCGCTGACGATGCTTGATATCGACAACGAAGGACTGGACGAAATGGATAACCGGATACTGGAAGTCATTATCCAGAATTACAACGGCGGCCCGGTCGGCATTAAAACCATTTCCGTGGCGGTAAGTGAAGACGAAGGCACTATTGAGGACGTCTACGAGCCGTTCCTGATCCAGGAAGGATACCTGATGCGGACCCCGCAGGGACGCGTGGCGACCAATAAGGCAAGAGAGAAACTCGGGCTTCCGCCCGTTCATAACCGCAAATCAAAATTTGATTCCGGACAGCCCGAACTTTTCCAATGATTTTATCTTATTATATAAGTAAAAACTTCGATTCGGTATTAATGCAAAATCCTTTATTGTAGACTTGACAACAGTAACCTTACGCTTATATTTGATACTGATAATCATTTTCAGAAAGAAGATATATGAAGCGTTCGGCCAGGCATATTTTTGATCAATATTTGCAGGAAAATGGAATTCGCCGCAGCAAACCGCGAGAGCAGGTTTTTGATATTTTCATCAACACGGAAACGCATCTTACCGTGCTTAAACTTTATGAACTGACCAAGGCCCGTTATCCCAATATCGGTTACGCTACCGTTTATCGCGCCATGAAGATAATATGCGATGCGGGCATTGCCGATGAAATAAATTTCGGCGACGGCTTTAAACACTATGAACATAAATATGGTCACGAGCACCACGACCACATGATATGCACTGAATGCAAAGAACTGATTGAAGTCCTGAATCCGGAGATTGAAGAAATGCAGCAGGCGCTGGCGCAAGCTTATGATTTCACCATTACCAATCATAGGTTACAGATATTCGGCGTATGCGGCAAATGCAAGAAAGAACAAGGCTGAATGTTTTTAAATGAATATCAGCCATATTTTATAATAATTTAAGGTTATCAGACAAAATGACATTAGCAGATGTGGAGGAAGGCAGCAATGCCGTAGTTGTTAGAATCAAAGGCGACAGCGCGATCAAACGGCGCCTGATGGACATGGGCATCACCCGCGGAGCGGTAATCAAAGTTGAGCGCTATGCTCCGCTGTACGACCCGATAGCAATTAAAGTAAAGGGCTATTCGCTGGCGCTGCGCGTGGCCGAAGGGCAAATGATCGAAGTGGAAATAGCGAAATGAAATGAAGAAACATTACAAAATAGCGGTTGTCGGCAACCCCAATTCCGGCAAAACCTGCCTGTTTAACGGCCTTACCGGAGCGTCCCAGCATGTCGGCAACTATCCCGGCGTCACGGTTGAATTTATTTCCGGAATGTCAGATTTTCATGGGGAAAAAGTGGAGATTACCGACCTGCCGGGTATTTACTCCATGACCGCATACTCCCAGGAGGAAATTGTTTCCAGGGACCACATTCTGAACCAGCATCCGGATTTGATCCTGAACGTGGTGGACGCCAGCAACCTGGAACGCAATCTTTACCTTACGGCCCAACTGGTGGAACTGAACGTCCCGATGGTGATTGCGCTGAATATGATTGACATTGCAGACCGGAAAGGCATTGCCATTGACTGCGCGGTGCTGTCATCCATCGTCGGCGCGGAAGCGGTTCCGACCATTGCCAGCCGGAAAGTCGGTTTCGACGAACTGAAAAATGTCTGCCTCAAGGCTATCCGCGCCCGAAAACTGCCTCATCCGACAGAGTTTCCGCACGAATTGGAAAGTGTGCTGCCGGAACTGGAAAAGGCGATTTCCGGCATGAAAGATATTGCCGGCGAGCCGCCGGCGCGCTGGGTTGCGCTGAAACTGCTGGAAGACGACCAACTGGTGCTGGAAAAGATTAGTCAAAGCAGTGAGTGGGAGAATATTTCAAAAGCGCTGCAAAAGGCCAAACATCAGATTGAGCTGCATTCCCATGAGGATTCCCCTACTGCCGTCGCCGAATCCAGGCATGCTTTCGCCGCCGGCGCAATTCATGCGGCAATCCAGATGTCTGAAAATGCCAGGCTGATGCTGTCCGACAGAATTGACCGGTTTGTCTGCAACCGTTTTCTCGGCCCGATCATCCTCTGCGCAATTGTCTACTCGCTCTTCATCTTTGTTTTTCAAATCTCCAGAGAAATCAACTGGATCCCGCTGTTCAACGGTGCCTGGACCAGTCCAACCGGCTTGCTGGAACTGTTTTTTGCCGGGCTCAACCGGTTTGCCGGAAATGTCATCGCCCTCCCCTGGCTGAAATCACTGGTTTGTGACGGCGTCATCAGCGGGGTCGGCAGCGTAATGAGTTTTGTCCCGCTTATCTTTTTCATGTTTCTGTTCATCTCCGCATTGGAAGACTCCGGCTATATCGCCCGTGTGGCGTTCATCATGGACCGCCTGCTGAAGTTGTTCGGGCTTCAGGGTAAATCCATTCTGGCGATGCTCATTTCCGGCGGCCTCGGCGCGGGCGGCTGCGCCGTTCCCGGCGTGATGGCGGCGAGGACGCTGCGGGAAGAGAAAGACCGGCTGATCACCATCCTGGTCGCGCCGTTCATGAACTGCGGGGCTAAAATGCCGGTTTACGCCATGCTGATCGCGGCGTTTTTCGCCAGCGCGCAGGGCGCGATGATGTTTCTGCTGTGGATGATCTCCTGGGCATTCGCGCTGGGCTCGGCATTCGTGTTGCGCAAAACCATTATTCGCGGCGAACAGACGCCGTTTGTCATGGAACTGCCGGTTTACCATCTGCCGACATTGAACGGCGTCCTGATTGATACCTGGAACCGGACCTATATGTATATCAAGAAAGCGGCAACCGTGATTCTCGCCGTCAACCTGATTCTGTGGACGCTGATGTATTACCCCAGATACGATGCGAAATCGCTGGAAGACAGCATTAAAACCGCCGGCAGCATTTTCATAAATCAAGCTCAGCACACGCCGTATGCGGCCATTTTCACCGCGGACGAACTTGAGCATACAGTCACATTCCTGAAAAAATATCCAATCCAGTTAAAAAAATCCCCTGAAGGACTGCCCAAAATCAGACAGAATTTCGCGCTGGAACTGGAATCTTATAAACACGGCGGGAGCACGGCGAATGAGGCAGTCATTAAAGCATACGCCGTATATCATGAAAAAGTTACGGAGCTGAGCAATCAAGCAGCTCAACAGCAGCTTCAACATTCTTTCGCCGGGATGGCCGGAACTTTCATGACTCCGCTAACCAGGATGGCCGGATTCGAATGGAAAGAAAATATTGCCTTGATCGGCGGGCTGGCCGCCAAAGAGGTGGTTTTGGGAACCCTCGGCACTGCATACGCCATGGGAGAAACCGCGGACGGCGATTCCTCCTCCATTTCACAGCAACTGGCGGAAGACCCCGGCTGGAGCCGTATCCGCGCCTTCGCCATGATGGTATTTGTAATGGCTTACGCTCCGTGTCTGGTAACCCTGGTGACGATCAAAAAAGAAACCGGCAAATGGCGCTGGGCGATATTCTCCGCCGTTTACAGCACGGTTCTGGCGTTCATCGCCGCGGTTCTGATTTATCAGATCGGTTCAATATTCTGAATAAGGAGGAATTATGGAGTACATCGTCATCGGATTAGTCGTGCTGGGCGCGGGAATCTTCCTGTTCCGTTATTTCCGTAAAACGGTAAAAGAAGGCTCCTGCCCGGATTGCGCCTGCGCCAAGCATTGCGGACAGCAGGACAAGGACAAATGCGGGCAGGATTCAAAAACCGAAGAAAAGTAAAACATATTCTCGCACAAAGGCGCAAAGGCACAGAGATTTACCCGCCGAAGGCGTGGAATCTTTTTTAATATGAAAGGCATGAAGAAAGTTAAGACAAAAACTGTTTACTGATTTGAAACTCTCTTTTTCCTTTGAAAAGCTTTTCAAATTTATGAGAGTTCCTTATTCCTAAAACTGCGAGTACCGCTGTCCGCTGCTGACTTCTATATTCATCGCTCTCCGATTACTTAATCTGCCAAGCTTTCTCTGTGCTTGCTTTCCTTATATCAGTTGGATATTCCGTGTTGGATATTGGATATTCAAATTCTGCCTTTCCGGCTGTTTAACCTGCCAAGCGTTCCTCTACAAACGGTTCCATTATGGCCGTTATTCATTCGTAATTTTTGCATAGAATGGAGTTGCGACAACAATCAATGCTGATTTTTCTTTATCCATATCCATAATAATGCATTATTATCTTTATATAAAAGGGTACAGTCAACCCCATTTATGCCGATACCAAACCGCAAACAGTTATATTCTGCCGAATAATTGTAAGGGAATGGGAGACCTTCTTTATCATATAAGTGACCTTGCTCTATTTTTCTGGGGAATGGTTCAAGTTCCTTCAATGCAATCAACTTATTGAGTTTCTCTTTGTCCATTTTTCCACAAATCCAATATTCAGGACAACGTATATTTGTAACGCTATAACATGTAATATCTCCTTGAGTTTGGAAAATATTACATTCTTCAAAATATGGAATCTGTTTTTTAGCTTCTTCTATATCCGCTTTAAATAGAGTCCTTTTAGGATTTATACCTATCCAGAAATAATATAATACTAAGGGAACAAGAATTGCTGATATGAAAATTTTATTTTTAATCAATAATAGCCAAAATGGCTTTTTCATTTTTTAACTCCCAAGATATTTCTACTAAAAACTAAAATTTATTATTATCTGAGCAGGTCCGACTTCCTCTTTGGCTATTTTCTGTGCATGAATTATCATATATCATTAAAAAATGGCTGTTAAATAACTTTTCTTCCAATTAAATACGATTTATGCAAACAGGAACTGGCGCTGACCGCTGCCGCCGGGCAGCTCAAAGACTGAAGTCGTCCGCCACTTCAATCCATATTTTGCCGAAGCTTTTCCGACCTCTTCGATTTCAGCGGCAATCTGATCCGGAGTTTTATAAAAGATGAACTTCCCGTTCTTTTTAAGCAGTTGGCGATTCTCGCGGAACAGCGACCTGGCGTCGGCGACCGCGCGGGCGGAAACGACATCAAATCTTTCGCACCAACCCGGTTTGTGCGGCAACTCCTTGGAACGGGCTGTGACCACTTCGAGATTGCGTATTTCAAGTTTCTCCGCCGCCAGTTCGACAAATCTCGTCTTTTTCGCAATGGAGTCAATCGCTGTAATCTTGAGTTGAGGGAAAGCCAGCGCCAGCGGGATCGCCGGAAAACCTGCCCCGCAGCCGATATCCGCCAACGTCAGGGAATCAGTCGCCAGTTCAGGGAAAAAGCGGGCTATCGCAATCGAATCGGCAATATGCCGGTCCCAGAAAGCGGGTTCATCCTCGATTCTGGTCAGATTAACGTCCTGATTGGCAGCCGTAAGGAGAGTGTACAGATTAAGGCATTTTTCAATAAAAACGCCGGGATCGGCAATATGACATTGAACGCAAAATGGTTCCAACTCAAAATGCGCATTGATATTCGGCACAACTCACCCCCTTGTCAGGTGCATAATCCCGACAATCAGGCTGTAGCCGGCAAAAAACATGAAAAAGCCTGCGGAAACAGTCCGCCAGAGCATGTCTTTGGCAGTCAGGCGGATGAAATCACGCAGCAGATGCGGTTTGGCGGACAGAAAAAGCCCGGCGATGCCGATAACCCAACTGATGATAGCCATAATCCAGGCCGCCGGAGTATGGAAAGTGAACGATTCATGCAGAAAATAGATAGCGCTGAGGATTAAAATACCGCCAAACGCCCGCGAAAAAAGATAATCCAGAAAAAGGCAGCCCAGCACCGTGCAGATGAATACCAGCGGATAAAGCCATCCCACCAGCCAGGCCCAATCCTGCACAATCGGCGTGGCATGCGGCACACACCAGAGCAGCGCCAGAAAACCGAGAATCGTCCCGGCGGTACGGTTCCTGGGCAATTTTTCCCAGACCGCGAGATTGGTCAAGTTCATCCGCCAGCACCATATTCCAATTACCGCCGAGATCGCGGCGGTAAAGACTAAACTGCAACAATAAATATTATAATCTGTCACTATCATTAACCTTATAATGAGTTATCAGCAAAAACCTAAACGTTAATATTAGCATGAAAACCATGAACTGTAAATCAATCTTCTGAAAAAAATGCCAATGTTTCAAGTCCAGGGATATTTCAATCACATGGGATGGCGGTGATTTGCAATCATTGAATGATGAGATATTTTATTTCTTCAATGAAGAGAAAATTAACTGTTATCCACTCAACCATTTTTAAGAACATGGTCAGCACCTTGGCTCCTCAACGCGGATAAATTGGCGGGCCACCGGTTCGAGTTGGCGGAAATCATGGAGGCGTGCGACGCCTCCGGGAACGCGGCAAAGAAACATGCGTTAAAGAGGGTTGTCAGGAATACGGGCGCAGGCGTAGGAGATAAGGATAGATAATGACCAAAGAAACTCCCAACAGCAAACCGGCCGGCAGTCATTTACCTGCCGACATCGAAGGATTCGATTCCTTGATGGAGCTTGCCCTGAATATGCGTTCATCGTGGAATCATGCCACTGACGAAGTGTGGCAGAAAATTGATCCCGCGTTGTGGAAACTCACACATGCCCCCTGGGTTGTCCTGCGGACAGCCTCGCGAGACCGGATCAAGCGCGTGCTGGCCGATCCCGTTTTTCGCAAGAATGTTGATAACCTGGTGAAGATCATCCGGCAGGCGTTGAAGTCACCCGCGTGGTTTCAACAACATCATTCACAGTCTCCCTTGAAATGTGTCGCGTATTTCTGCATGGAGTTCATGTTGAGCGAAGCGCTCCCGATCTATTCGGGCGGACTCGGCAACGTGGCCGGCGATCAGCTCAAAGCTGCCAGCGATTTAGGCGTACCAGTGGTCGGAGTGGGACTGCTGTACCGGCAAGGCTATTTTCGCCAGGAGATTGACATGGACGGAGCGCAACAGGCGTTCTATCCGTATAACGATCCGGAACAGTTGCCGATCAAGCCGTTAAGCCAAGCGAACGGTGAGCCGTTGCGGTTGGAAATCGCCTTCCCCGGTTACTCGATCTGGCTGCGCGCCTGGCAGGTCCAGGTTGGCAGAGTGAATCTTTACCTGCTGGATAGCAATGATACGGCAAATTTACCCGCTCATCGAGAAATTACCAGCGAGTTGTACGGCGGCGGGCCTGAGTTGCGTCTCAAGCAGGAAATTATCCTGGGAATTGGCGGCTGCCGGTTGCTCAGCGCTCTGGGCATCATGCCGGAAGTCTGTCATCTGAACGAAGGGCATGCGGCTTTCGCTGTTTTAGAACGCGCCCGAAGTTTCATGCGGCAAAACGAGCAGCCTTTTGATGTGGCGCTGGCAGTCACACGGGCAGGAAATCTTTTTACCACGCATACTGCGGTGGAGGCCGGGTTTGATCATTTTTTGCCGGCTCTTATTGAACAACACCTTGGCCAATATGCGAAGGAAGAATTGCATATTTCATGTCAGGATTTGTTGGCGCTGGGCCGCCGGAATCCGAAAGACTCGTCGGAAAACTTCAATATGGCGTATTTGGCAATCCGCGGGAGCGGGGCGGTGAATGGCGTGAGTCGCCTGCATGGGAAAGTCAGCCGTCATCTCTTTGAACCTCTCTTCCCGGGCTGGCCGGCGGTAGAAGTGCCGGTCGGACACGTAACCAACGGTGTTCACATGTCGAGTTGGGACTCGGAGACCGCCGATAATCTTTGGACGGAGGCCTGTGGAAAAGACCGCTGGCTGGGAACCATGGAAACACTGGAGCAGAACATTCGCCGCGTCTCCGACGCCAGGCTCTGGCAGTTACGCACCGACGCCGTCAAATCTCTGGTTGAATACAGCCGCGAACAGTTGTCCAAACAACTTACTTCCTCCGTAGCATCGCCGGATGCGGCTGAAGCGGCGAAACATCTACTTGATCCTAACGCGCTGACGCTGGGCTTTGCCCGGCGTTTCGCGACCTACAAGCGGCCGAATCTGCTGCTGCGCGACCCCGAGCGGCTCCGCCGCCTGCTGACAAATCCGCAGCGTCCGGTACAGCTTATCATGGCCGGGAAAGCCCATCCCGCGGACAAGGCCGGGAAGGCCTTGATTCAGGAATGGATACATTTCATCCGGCAACCCGGGATGCGTCCTCATGTGATCTTTCTCAGCGACTACGACATTCTGATGGCTGAACATCTGGTGCAGGGGGTGGATGTTTGGATCAACACGCCGCGACGCCCCTGGGAGGCCAGTGGAACGAGCGGCATGAAGATACTCGTCAATGGCGGACTCAATCTTTCTGTGTTGGATGGCTGGTGGGCGGAAGCATATACCCCGGAAGCGGGCTGGGCATTGGGAGACGGACAGGAACATGACGACGACGTTGCCGAGGCCGATGCGCTCTACAACCTGCTTGAAAGGGAAGTCATTCCCGAGTTCTATACCCGCGACGATAAGGGTATTCCCGTCGCATGGGTCAAACGGATGCGGGAGAGCATGGCACGCTTGACCCCCCGTTTCTCCGTCAACCGCTCGGTGCGCGAATACACAGAACAACATTACCTTCCGGCCGCAACCTCATACAGTGAACGCGCTGCCGGTAGAGGCGCAGCCGGCAGGAGCATAGTCAACTGGAAACATACTGTTAAAGACAAGTGGAACTCACTGCGCTTCGGCAAAGTGAAAGTGGAGACTCGTGACGGACAACATTTATTTGAAGTCCGGGTTTATCTCAATGATCTGGATCCGGGGATGGTGCGTATGGAGCTTTACGCCGACGGCGTCATGGGCAGCGCTCCCGTACGGCAGGAGATGAAGCAAGCTCAACCGGCCGATGCATCGGGCGCCCGCGTTTACAGCGCGGCTGTGTCCGCGGCCCGTCCGGCGACAGACTATACGGCGCGAGTGATACCGCATTGCGATGGAGTTGCGATCCCGCTGGAAGAAGCGCGAATCCTGTGGCAGCGATGACTAAATCATAAACAGGAGCGGATGATTGCGAATACGGTCTGCCGAGTTATTAGTTTAGATGGAAGAAAATGAAAGGATATTCACTATGAATGAACACGAACCAGCAACCGGAAATAAAGCCGGGTCGAAGCCGGGGCCCAAGCCCGAGTCTAAGGACGATTTGAAATCTCTTTCCATGCCGGAATTGCAGACAAAATTAGAGTCGTCGCCGGACGGACTCAGTCAAGCCGAGGCGCAGAAACGGCTGACTCAATATGGACCTAACGAGATTGCAGAAAAGAAGACCAATCTATTCCTGAAATTACTCAGCTATTTTTGGGGTCCCATCCCGTGGATGATTGAGATTGCGGTGATTCTGTCGGGGGTAGTCCGACACTGGCCGGATTTTTTCATCATCCTTCTGCTGCTGGCGGCCAACGCCGCGGTCGGCTTTTGGGAAGAACGCCAGGCGGGCAACGCCATTGAGGCGCTGAAGTCCAAACTGGCAATCAAGGCTCGGGTGAAACGTGACGGCAAGTGGGTCAATCCGGCGGCGCGCGAACTGGTGCCGGGCGATGTCATCCGCATGCGCCTGGGCGACATTGTGCCGGCGGATGCGCGGCTGCTGGACGGAGACCCGGTGGAGGTGGATCAGTCCGCGCTGACAGGCGAATCTTTGCCCGCCGCGCGCAAACCGGGTGAGGCGGTGTTCTCCGGTTCAATCATTCGTCAGGGTGAAATCGGCGCATTGGTCTATGCCACGGGTGCGAACACCTATTTCGGCAAGACGGCGCAACTGGTGCAGGATGCGCACACTGTCAGCCATTTTCAACGAGCAGTGCTGAAGATCGGCAATTACCTGATCATACTGGCGGTAGCTCTGGTGGCGGTGATTATTGCCGTCGCGATCTTCCGCGGCGACCCGATCCTCACCACATTGCAGTTCGCCCTGGTGCTGACCGTGGCCGCGATTCCCGTGGCAATGCCGACGGTACTGTCGGTGACGATGGCGGTCGGTGCGCGCCTCCTCGCCAGAAAAAAAACGATTGTGAGCAAGCTGGTGGCTATCGAGGAATTGGCGGGAGTGGACATGCTGTGCGCGGACAAGACTGGCACCCTGACCCAGAACAAGCTGACGCTGGGCGATCCGTTCAGCGTGGACAATGTTCCCCCCGAGCAAGTCATTCTCAACGCCGCGCTGGCGTCGCGCGCGGACAATAACGATACCATTGATTTGGCCGTTTTGGGCGGACTGAAGGACAAGGAAGCTTTGAAGGTTTATGAGGTGGTTCATTTCCAGCCGTTCGACTCGGTGCATAAACGTACCGAGGCTACCGTCAAGGGCAAGGACGGAAGAGAGTTCAAGGTGACGAAGGGTGCGCCGCAAGTAATTCTGGCATTGTCGGCCAACGCCGGACAGGTGAAGCCCGCTGTCGAGAAGGCGGTCAACGAATTCGCGGCGCGCGGCTTTCGTTCGTTGGGTGTGGCACGTGCCGAGGGCGAAGGGCAATGGCAGTTTGTTGGCGTATTACCCTTGTTCGATCCGCCGCGGGAGGATGCCAAGGCCACCATTGCAACCGCGCTGGCAATGGGCGTAAAGGTCAAGATGGTTACAGGCGATGCACTCGCCATTGCCCAGGAAACCGCCAAAAAGTTAGATATGGGCACAAACATTCTCGATGCCTCCGGCTTGGGCGATTCAAAGAAGCAAGAGACCACAGAGATGACCGAGTCAATTGAGAAGGCTGACGGCTTCGCCCAGGTGTTCCCTGAACACAAGTTTCACATTGTGGATGTCCTGCAAAAACGCGGTCACATGGTCGGCATGACAGGCGACGGGGTGAATGATGCCCCCGCGCTGAAAAAAGCCGATTGCGGCATCGCCGTTTCGGACGCGACCGACGCGGCGCGCGCGGCAGCATCCATCGTGTTGACAATGCCCGGCCTGTCGGTGATTATTGACGCAATCAAGGAGAGCCGCCGCATTTTTCAGCGGATGAACAGCTACGCGATCTACCGCATTGCGGAGACGCTGCGCGTGTTGTTGTTCATGACGCTGGCGATCCTGATCTTTAACTTTTATCCATTGACGGCGGTAATGATTGTGATGCTGGCGTTGCTCAATGACGGCGCGATCCTGTCCATTGCGTATGACAACGTTCATTACAAGGATCAGCCCGAAGCCTGGAACATGCGCATGGTGCTGGGGATAGCCACGGCGCTGGGCGTCATCGGGGTTGTCGCCTCCTTCGGCTTGTTTTATCTCGGGGAGCGAGTTTTTCATCTCGAACGCGCGTACATTCAAACGCTGATGTATTTGAAGCTGTCCGTGGGGGGACATCTGACGATTTTCCTGACGCGCACACGCGGTCCGTTCTGGTCCATCCGTCCGGCAAATATCCTGTGGCTGGCGGTGCTCGGCACGCAAATCGCGGCCACCCTGATCGCGGTTTACGGGTTGTTTATGACGCCTTTGGGGTGGGGTTGGGCCGGTTTCGTGTGGGGCTATGCGTTGTTGTGGTTCCTAGTGAATGACCGCATAAAACTACTCGCGTATCGGATTTTCGATCCAGTCAAAACTAATATGCCATCCTCCGATCTGACGCAGCAGATCGCCACCCGTGCCTATGAACTATACGAACAGCGAGGCGGCCGCGATGGACAAGCAAGTCAAGACTGGCTTGAGGCTGAACATGAGATTCGAAAAGACAAGTCCTCAAAATGAATCGAAGCCTTGACCAATATTATGCGGACCATCTTCCCGCTCACCGGAAAAGGACCATCACCATTACTACCTTATTTTTAAAGACGTTTTTATTGCTTTAAGCTGATCCTATGGAATGGCGGTGATTTGCAATCATTGAATGATGAGATACTTTATATCTCCAAATATAGGGGAAATTAACTATAATGCTTTTAGCATCAAAAAAGGAGACGGTATGGCTGTTTTAGAAATTTTCGCAATTCTGGCAATTATCGCGGTAGGGATCTTTTTTTTATCGGGTATTCGAATAGTCCAGCCCACTTATCGGGGCGTAATCGAAAGACTCGGTAAATATAACCGTTTTCTCTCAGTTGGCTTCAATTGGATTGTCCCGGTTATTGAGCGCTCAAAATATCGGAACATCACAGAGCGGATGACGAATATTGCCTCGCAGGAAATAATCACCAAAGATAATCTTAATGCCAAGGTGGAACTGGTGGTATATCATAAAGTAAAAAGTGATGAAGACAGTGTAAAAAAGTCTTATTATGAAGTGGAAGATTACAAAACACAGATAATAATGCTCGCCCAGACTACCGCAAGAAATGTCATCGGCAATATGAAGTTTACGGAAGTCAACAGCCAGCGGGCCATGCTGAATAAACTGCTTGCGGAAACGATCGACAAAGAAATAGAAAACTGGGGACTGAAAGTAGTAAGGGTGGAATTGAAAGACATCACTCCGCCGCAGGCGGTTCAGGAAACCATGAATAATATCATTCAAGCTCAGAATGCCAAAGACGCGGCGATAGATTTCGCCACGGCGGTAGAAACCAAAGCGGACGGAGCCCGGCGCGCGGCCATTAAGGAAGCCGATGGCATAAAACAGGCGAATATCTTGAAAGCCGAAGGCGAGGCGCAAGCCATACAATTAGTAAATGAAGCCGCGGAAAAGTATTTTATCGGCAACGCCCAGAAGCTTCGCCAGATCGAGATGGTGGAAAAATCACTGAAGGATAACGCTAAAATAGTTATCACCAAAGACGGAATTAATCCCAATATCCTGATTGGCGATTTGCCCATAGGAAGCAAACCGGAGAAAGTTGTGCTCAGCCACTAGCAAAACATGGGGCAAACGCCGCTCAACTGCAAGAGCATTGCCCCTGGCTCCCGTGTAGGCTCGATACATTTTATAAGGATGGACTTTAGTCCGTCCAACCGCAAATCCCATCCATTGAGAGCCATAGGCTCGGAACATATGCGCCGTTCCTATGGAACTCGAACTTTTGGTGGTTCCCCAACAACGGACTGAAGTCCGTTGCTACAACATGAACCGCTCCGCCGGAGCTACAAAGTCACAGGCTCAATAGCTTCGTTGCAAAAAATCTTTTGAAACATGCCCAAATAAATCCATGTTTTAATGATTTAAGTTTCTATTGCCAAATGCTTTGCACATCTTTTTATTGACAAAATCACTATATATGTAGGAACAATTAGTGAATGGTGAATGGTGAATGGTTAAAAACCCGGAACGGGTGAAATGATTATAGCATTTAAAGCATTATATATGGTTAAAAACCCGGAACGGGTGAAATGATTATAGCATTTAAAGCATTTATATGGTTAAAAACCCGGAACGGGTGAAATGAGTATAGAAACATGGAAAAAGATTTATCACAGGAGCATCCCGCAGACACGGGATGGTTTTGTTGTAGTGCCGTCCGTCTCGGACGGGGTTGAGTAAAGTGTCCAAAACGTTGTTTGAAAATCTTATGAAACGCATTATGCTCGACAGCTCTCTAACGACTCTGGAATACCGGCAGCCGATGGGAAGACTGGGAAGACTGGGAATGATATGATTTATGCTCAGTGACTATCCAAAGTCTCGGAGTGGGTCGTGAAAACTGGAAAGCATTATGCTCAATGGGTCTCTAAAATCTCGGAAATGTTGGAGAAACTAAATGTATGCCAGTTTTGCCAAAACTGGCAAAGAGAGGCGTTTTTGGCAAAAACGCCATACAACGGTTATGCTGAAGCAGTCTCCAGAGTCTCGGAAATCTTGAAAGACGATGAGTCCTATGGGTCCTATGAGGCCTATGGGCAGAAGACGAAGAAAAATGACAATACCTCTGCTCAAGAGCACTCCAGAGTCTCGGAGTCGGGCGGTTGCCCGGCTGGTTATGCTGGTCGCATTGGCGAAACAGCCTCTGCTCAAAGGCTCTCCAGGTGCTCGGGAATCTTGAAAGACAATGGGGCCTATGTGACCTATGGGGCCTATGGGTGGAAGACTGTGAAAAACGACAATGCGCCTGCTCAACGAGACTCCAAAGTCTCGGAGTTGCCGGAAGACGATGGGAAGACTGGGAGGACTGAGAATACTGGGACGGGCGGTTGCCCGGCCTGTTCTGCTGGCGCAGGGCAAAACAGTTATGTTCAAGAGTTCTCCAGAGTCTCGAAGTCCGCAACTTCCCAGTCTTCCCAGTCTTCCCAGTCTTCCCAGTCTTCCCAGTCTTCCCAGTCTTCCCAGTCTTCCCAGTCTTCCGCCAATGCGTCAGCGGTTCCCGATATTTCCGGCAACGGATTTGGACAAACTGGATTTTGCGGATTGAAATTCTATGTTTTTCATGCTAGATTTATATTTCACAGTAATTAGCAGCAGGGTTTAAAAGATTTTAAACGGTACTGAAAACTGTAACTTGGGATGGGGAATATTATGTCATTTTTCGGTGGTGGAAAATACACAACGTTGCGAATAAGCCAGGGCGGCAAGAAAAAAGACTTGCCGGAAGGTTTGTGGCTGAAGTGCAAAAAGTGTTCCAGAACTGTTTATAAAAAACAGCTTGAAGAAAACCTTTCCGTATGTCCGTTTTGCTCATATCACAGCCCGATGAACGCTCCCGAGCGGATCAAGCTGCTTACGGATGAAGGGTCCTTTGTAGAGACCGATGCCGATTTGCAGTCAGTTGACGCGCTGAACTTTACGGATACGCAGCCATACAAAACCCGGTTGGAGGCCAATAAGGTCAAAACCGGACTTAAGGAAGCAGTGGTCTGCGGACTTGCCACCCTCAAGCAGCGCAAATACGCGCTCGGGGTAATGGATTTCCGTTTTATGGGCGCCAGCATGGGTTCGGTGGTTGGTGAAAAGATCACCCGCCTGACCGAAAAGGCTACGGATGAACGCATTCCCCTGGTGCTGGTTACCGCCAGCGGCGGCGCCAGAATGCAGGAAGGCATCCTCAGCCTGATGCAGATGCCGAAGACTTGCGCGGCGCTGAAGCGTCACGCCAATGCCGGGCTGCCTTATATTGTAATCATGGTCAATCCGACTTACGGCGGCGTTACCGCGAGTTTTGCGTCCATCGGCGACTTGATTCTTGCCGAGCCCGGCGCGATGGTCGGCTTTGCCGGTCCCCGCGTAATCAAGGAAACCACCAACTCAAAACTGCCGGAAGGTTTTCAGACCGCCGAGTTTCTGATGCAGAAAGGTTTGATTGACCGGGTGATTGAACGAAAAAATCTGCGGGATGAACTTGCTCTTTGCCTTGAATATTTCGGCGGATAGTGTAATGTTCATCTTTGCGATTGCAATTTAATTTTTTGCGTCGCCGGTCCGGACCCTATGCACTGGTATCGTGCTAACCGAGTCAGATGGGGAACCAAGCAGCTCTACGCAATGATCCAGGTTGTAGGTAATCTGGCGCCGGCGACGCTCTTTTTACCGTATGAACAGAGTGTCAGTAACTCAATAAGGTCTTGAATATGAAGAGAGTAGACGGTCGCAGCAACGATCAGTTGAGAAAAATCAAAGTTGTCAAAGACTTTTTGACGCATCCGCTTTCATCGGTCTGGATCGAAGCCGGCGGCACCAAATTGATTTGCGCGGTATCGCTGGACCCCAAAGTTCCGCCCTGGATGAAAGCTCAGAAAGTCTCCGGCGGCTGGGTAACCTGCGAATACGGCATGATTCCGGCATCAACCCATGAACGAGTCAAACGCGAAGCGTCCAGCGGCAAACAGAGCGGCCGCACCATGGAAATCCAACGCCTCATCGGCAGAAGTTTCCGTTCCGTCATTGACCTGGACAAGCTTGGACAGAATACGATAAGCATTGACGCCGACGTGATTGACGCCGACGGGGGAACCCGCTGTGCCGGCATCACCGGCGCTTCAATCGCCCTGCAACTGGCTTTCAACAGCGAACTCTGGCGCAAGCAGTTCGGTCCCTCGCCGATGCGCGAGAATGTCGCCGCCGTAAGCGTCGGGATCGTCAATGGCGAACCGGTGCTGGACCTTTGCTATGAAGAAGATTCCAATGCCGAAGTTGATATGAATGTCATCATGACCGAATCCGGCAAGTTCGTGGAAGTACAGGGTACCGCCGAACGGCAGCCGTTTGACAGAAAGCAACTGGATGAGCTGCTGGCCCTCGCGGAAAGCGGCTTGAAAACGATATTTGAGATCCAGCGCAAGATAATCAGCAGCGTTGAAACGAAAGAACATGATGCTCCGAAGCGTACTCCGCGTCCCGGCGCCAAACTCGGCAGTCTGGGCGATATCCTTGGCGAAGTTACGCTCTGAACACTGAAACTGGAGGCGAAGCTTTATGGGCGAATATCAGGTAATTGCCAGAAAATGGCGGCCGCAGCGTTTCGCTGATGTCGTCGGGCAGGAACATATTGTCCAGACCCTGAAAAACGCCATCAAGCAGCAGCGTACCGCCCATGCCTACCTGTTTGTCGGTCCCCGCGGCATCGGCAAAACCACTACCGCCCGGATCTTCGCGAAAGCCATGAACTGCACCGCCCCCGAAGACGGCGAACCGTGCTGCCGCTGCCAGTCCTGTATATCAATTGCGGAAGAAAGCAATATTGACGTTATTGAAATCGACGCCGCCAGCCAGAATTCCGTTGACAATATCCGCGACCTGCGCGACGAAGTCATGCATGTGCCGATCAACGGCAAATATAAAATTTATATCATTGACGAAGTTCACATGCTTTCCAAACAGGCATGGAACGCGCTGCTGAAAACGGTTGAAGAACCGCCGCCGCACGTCAAATTCATTTTCGCCACCACTGAAGTTCACATGGTGCTGCCGACCATTATCTCCAGGTGTCAGCGTTTCGACCTGCAACGCATCTCCACCAAAATGATTGCCGAACGCCTGACCGGAATCGCGGCCGCCGAAAAAGTCAATATTTCCAAAGGCGCGATTGATGCCATCGCCCGCGCCGCCGACGGCGGCATGCGCGACGGGCAGTCGCTGCTGGACCAGATGATCGCGTTCTTCAGCACCGAACTCAGCGCCGGGATTTCAGAAGAGCAGGTGCTTTCGCTGTTCGGCCTGACTGCCGCGGACGATATTCAGGCGCTGATCAAGGCGATGCTCGAAAATGACCGCGGCGGTGTCGTCGCTTCAATATTCAATCTGGCCTCCAGAGGCAAAAATCTGGAAACGCTGTTCAACGATGTATTGTACTGGCTGCGCGGCATTCAACTCAGCACGCTGCTGTCTAATGCTGAAGTCGTGCTTGAAACCGATCAGGAAACTATCGAACGCTACCGCCGGCTCGGCAGTTCCGTCAGGCCGGAAGTCGTTCAGATACTGCTGGAAAACCTCGCCCCGGTCGGAAGAATTCTGCATGACGCCCTCAATAAACAGGTGTTTCTGGAAACCATTATCATGAAATCCATGCGCGAGGCCCATTCCATCATGGTTGAACAACTGATTGAAAGGCTCAACTATATCCGCAAGACAGGCGAACTTGAAGTGCTGGATAAAGTACCGTCGCTTGCCGCGGCGCCTCCCATGCGGACGGTCGAGATACCTGCCGCGACGCCCCTCCGTGCGGTAAGCATGCCGGAACCGCCAGAAGTAAAAATTACCCCGCCTCCGGCGAATGTTAAAGAAACTGCGGTTGCTCCGCCGGCGCCAGTTAAAACTGTCATTCCGGAGCCTGTTCAGGCTCTGGAAGCTGTAATTGTCGAACCGGAACCGGCAGTAGCGGAACCTCCGGAAATGGCCTATGTTGAACCGCCGGTTGCAGTTGTTCCGGAAGACTCGGAAGTCCAGGAATTCAAGTACGAGGACAGTCCCATTCCCGAGGATGCCCCGGTGGTGGCCGAAGAACCGGCAATCATTGAAACAGTTAAAGCAGATGAAGAAAAACCGCGGCGTCCCGGCAAAATCAGCGCATCCGAACTCTGGCACGATATTATAAAAAAGGCCAAGGTATCCGGGCATGTTGATCCGATGGTCTGCACGTTCCTGAGCGAAGGCACGGCGGGAACTTACCAGAACAATATTCTGACGGTCAGTTTTGACGAAGAGTTCGATCCGGAACATTTTGGGCAGGTGCAACAGAAAGCGCTGCCCTACTTGATGCGTCTGCTTCAAAAGACCACCGGCGATTCCGGCAGCACCATCAACCTGACCCACGAAGCCGGAGTCAAGCATATTGAGGAGCCGGAAGGCAAAAAAAAGAAAAGCATGATTGGCGTTCCCGAAGTTGTTGAAAACGTCAAGAAAAATGAGTTCGTAAAAATAGCGGTTGACCTGTTTGATGGCGAAATTGTTGACATTCATGGCTGAATTTTAGATTTTTAATTTAAATATATAAAAAAAGGAAACTACTATGTTTGGAAACCTCGGAGAAATGGCAGGCCTGTTGAAAAAAGCAAAAGACCTGCAAGGCAATCTCAAAAACATCAAAGCCGAGCTTGCGGAAGCGGAATTTACCGGCGAAGCCGGCTCAGGCAGAGTCAAAGTGATCATCAGCGGCGATATGCGGATAAAAAAATTGTCCGTCAATCCCGACTGCACCCGCGATGCAACGACTCTTGAAAACCTGATCACCACCGCAATTAACAATGCATTGGACAGCGCCAGGCTCAAAACCCAGGAAAAAATGACAGAACTTACCGGCGGACTCAACATTCCCGGACTTTTCTGACACTGACTCTTTTTATCTTGAAATTTTAGGTGCAATATGACGCAAGCACATAACCAGTATCCGGAAATACTGGAAGAGGTTATTGCCGCGTTCAAAGGGCTCCCCGGCATCGGAAGGCGTACCGCCGAACGCATCGCGCTGGCCATGGTCAAGTGGCAGCCGGGCAAGCTGGAACATCTGGGCGAACTGTTGCGCACCCTCCCTGAAACCGTGACCTTATGCCCGGAATGCGGCAATCTGGCCGGCCATGGAAAACCCTGCGGCATTTGCGCCTCCCCTGCCCGCGACCGAAGCATTATTTGCGTGGTCGAAGATTTCTCCCAGATTTTCAGCATTGAAAACAGCGCTTTCTATAAAGGCGTCTATCATGTCCTTGGCGGCAAGCTTTCCCCGCTGGAAAACAGGCACGCGGGGATGCTGAAAATAGATTCACTGCTGCAACGGATTGAAACTCTACAGGTGAAGGAAGTTATTCTGGCGCTCAGTCAGGATGTCGAAGGCCAGGCCACCGCCGTTTATATCGGGGGACTGCTCAAGGGAAAGAATCTGAAAGTAACCCGTCTGGCGCGCGGACTTCCCGCCGGTTCCGATATTTCTTATGCCGACTCCGCCACCATCGGCGCGGCGCTCAACGGCCGCATCCCCCTAAATTAATTCATCGCCAGCCTTGAGTTTGCCAGGCGGAACTCCATACCTGAGTTTAAACATCCTGCTCAAGTGAAACTGGCTGGAAAAACCCAGCATTTCCGCGATCTGACCGATGGAATAGATTTTGAGCGGCAGCAGATTATAAGCCGTTTCCAGCCGGATATTGTCGTAATATTTTTTGGGCGCCACTCCGGTCATTTCGATAAATGAGCGACGAAAATTGCGCGGACTCATGTTAATCCGCGATGCCATTTTCTCAACTGTCCAGCGTCCGTCCTGATGCTGGTACAGCAAGTCAATAATTGATTCTATCTCGGCAGCATATTTTGCTCTGGATAGATTTTCGCTGTTTGCCAGCCAACGGTTCAACAATCCGGCAAATATCGCAGACGCGGCGCGGCGGTAAAAAAGGTTATCCCGATGCAGCAGTTTCAGTATTTCCTCTGCGGCGACTTGCTCTTCCTTGCCAATCTTAATGCTCTTTCCCTCTTCAAAAGTCACTCCGGCAAGCTCATAGGTTCTGAACGAAAACCAGTAGAAGTTCCATTCCTTCCCGGCACAACAGTAATGACATACGTCTTTCTCGTGAAACAGAAACAGCGAATCGGGATGAAGATCAAATTTTTTGCCGGAATTCAATTCCACCAAACCTTGTCCGTTGCTGGTCAATACGGCAAGCTGAGTATCGAGATTATCATCAAAGGACTTATAGACATTATAAGCGGGATCGGCTGCCACTTCCCAAAAATTGCACAGTTCAACAGGCGGCAGCAACGAATTGCCTGAGGCTATTGCAAAGCGTTCTTTCATCGTCATTTTGTCCGTTTATTATATATAATCTTCCGTTAATTCCATATCAATTTATAGATAAATAATGTATTTTCAATATAAATAATAAATTTCAGGAGTATAAAATGTATATAGATAATATTCAGGATGGAATTCACGCAATGGTTCCTCGCGAAAAAATGACTGTATCCGCCAGAAAATGGCGGGATACTTATGCCATAACGCCGGATGCACCTTTTGTGCAGACGACTTTCGGCCTGTGGATGTGTATCGATAAATGGTATGCCGACGGCTTGCCACGGGATACTGACCTGGATAAATTATTCATGTTTGATCCTCCTGGGAAGTTTGGAATGGGCGGACTGGGTTGGTGCGAGGCGGCATTCATGCCTAATTTCGATAATATCGTACTGGAAGACCGTGGAGAAACCGAAATCGTTCAGGATTTTGCCGGACGTAAGGTTCTGTATTTCAAAAACCGGCGCAGCGGCTTTATGCCGGAATATGTTGACCATCCGGTCAAAGACTGGAAAACATGGGAGGAAAACGTAAAATGGCGGCTGGCTCCGGATGCTCCGGGACGATTCAATGATTTGAACAAGAAGATTGATGATGCAAAAAACGCTGCGGCGAATGGACTGATGATATCACAGGGACTGATCGGAGGTTATATGTATCTGCGCAGTCTGCTCGGGCCGGAAGGGGCGCTGTATATGTTCTATGACGCTCCGGATTTGATTCATGACTGCATGAAAACCTGGCTCGAACTGGCTGACGCTGTTACAGCCAGACATCAGGCGCATCTGACGCTTGATGAACTTTTCCTGGCGGAAGATATCTGTTATAATCACGGCCCGCTGATCTCGCCTGACATGATCCGTGAATTCCTGTTTCCATATTATCAGCAGTTGATAACCAATGTCAAAGCACGGCAGATTGACAAGTCGCGGAAAATGTACATCCAAATCGACACTGACGGAAACTGTCTGCCGGTGATTGATCTTTACCGTGAACTCGGCATGGATATGATGAGCCCCTTTGAAGTTGCCTCCGGCTGCGATGTCGTTGCTGCTGGCAAACCGTATCCGGATTTAATCATCAGCGGCGGCTTTGATAAGCGCATCCTGGCACAGGGACGAAACGCAATTGACCGTGAGGTGGAACGGATATTCCCGGCAATGCACAAACGCGGCGGCTATATTCCCACTTGCGACCACGGTGTTCCTGAAGAGGTTTCATGGCAGGACTACCTATATTACCATCAGCGCTGTATGGAATTCAATTAAGCGGTTTCGATTAACGTCTACCTTCTGCCCAGGGACAGGACATAAAGTTTTTCCGGACCGGATTCGCGAAGAATCTCGGCGGCGGCGGCAAGGGTTGTGCCGGTAGTGAACACGTCATCTACCAGCAGCACGGAAAGCTTCCGGCAATCAACTCCATTCTTCAAGGCAAAAGCGCCGGACAGGTTCTCGAAACGCTGCTGACGATTGAGCTTGGCTTGTTGCCGCGTCCGGCGGCGGCGCGAAAGCAGCGACCGGCAGGGTATTCCCAGACGAACGGAAATAATCCCGCAAATCAGCATTGACTGATTGTAGCCGCGCATGAATGTTCTGGTCCAGTGCAGCGGGACCGGCACTATCATATCAATTTTGATGCCGCGTTCAGCAATGATTTCAGCCGCCATATCACCGAAAGCCCGCGCTAATTCCGGCGTATTATTGTATTTAAA
Source organism: uncultured Lentisphaeria bacterium (assembly GCA_903831825.1). Classification (GTDB taxonomy): domain Bacteria; phylum Verrucomicrobiota; class Lentisphaeria; order Victivallales; family Victivallaceae; genus CAIPAT01. The sequence goes on from CAIKZE010000179.1 coordinate 33,400, forward strand.
ACGGTGAACCAACTGCTGGCCGAGCCCATGCAGATTGAACAGCGCCAAAGCGCCGTCCCACGGACGTTTTTCGAACTCCATGCACTTGGAACAAAGTTCCAGCACGCCGTCAAGTTCGCTGCCGCAACCGGGACAGTGCGGCGGCAGGATCGGCTTCATCCGGGTCCGGCAGTCCGGACAAAACACATTCCGCGCCTTCTCCGGCACCTCTTTCCTGCATCCCGGACAAGGAAATGAACAAGCGCTATCCAGTACAACATTCAGAATATTCTTTAACATATATTGCGCTAATCCTTAATATTAATGAGGATACCTCCGTATTCTCATCGGAGGCTGGGCTTATCTTCCGGACTTGCGCTCCGGATTAAACGGCATGCTGCGTTTCTTTTTCAATACGTTGATTTGCGGGCGGCGCTCTTTCAGTCCGCGATTGACGGGAATGGGCTCGCCATCAGGAGACTTGCCAGTATAGTACATGGCGGCACCCATGGTCATCGGCAGCGGGATATAGTCCTGCACCTGCTGCGGACTCCAATTATGGCGGTTCAGAAAATCGTCCACCACTTTCATCTCTTTTTCCGTACAACCGGGATAGTTGGAGATGAAGAGCGGAATTAGATATTGCTCCTTACCCACCGCCCGGCTTTCCTTTTCGAAGAGCTCCATAAAGGCATAGAAATCCTCGGCGCGGTTTTTGCGCATCAACTGCAACACTTTCGGGTGCAGATGTTCAGGAGCTACTTTAAGGTGTCCGGAGACATGGTGATGAATCAATTCTTTGGTCAATTCCTTTTGGCGTAAAGCCAGTTCCAGCCGGATGCCGGAATTGATATGAAGGTGTTTGACTTCAGGAATGCCGCGGACTTTCCGCAGCAGACTTACCAGACTGCAACCGTCAGACTGGTAATTTTCGCAGATGTTCGGGAACAGGCATGATGAACGGCGGCATTTTTTGCATCGTTCAATATCTTTCGGGCCGCTGTCGTAAATATTGCCGGCGGCGCCTCCGATGTCGCTGATCGTGCCGCGGAAAGACTTGCGCAGCGTCATCCGGTTCACTTCGCGGAGAATGGAATCATGGCTGCGGGACATAATCATGCGTCCCTGGTGGGCAACCAGACCGCAAAAAGAGCAACCGCCGGGACAGCCCCGCACCGCCGGGATTGAATCTTTGATCGTATCAAATGCCGGAATTTTTCCTTTGTACGCCGGATGCGGCAGATAGCTGAACGGCAGGTCATAGACCCGGTCCATCTCTTCCTTGCTCAGCGGCTCCGGCGGCGGTTCAATGACCAGCAGGCGCTCCCCATAGCGCTGGATCAGGCCGTGTCCGCAATACGGGTTGATTTCCCGCTCGACGGTTTTCGTGGTTTCCATCAGCGCATCCCGATTGACTTGATGTTCTTCCCAGGATGGCAGTTCGACAAAAGCGGCGCGGTCGAATTCGTCAGCGTCTTTTTTGCCCAGCAATATGGCGGTTCCGGGTATGCCGCGCAACGATTCGTTATGTTCAATCCGTTTAAACACTTCAATGACGGGTTTTTCGCCCATGCCGTAAATGTCAATGTCGGCTTTGCTGTCAACCAGCACACTGGCCCGCAGCTTGTCCTGCCAGTAGTCATAATGCGCCACGCGGCGCAGACTGGCTTCAAGCCCTCCGATAACCACGGGAATCTTGGGAAACGCATGGCGCGCAAGCTGGGAATAAACCACTACCGCTTGAGGCGGACGCTTGCCGGTCTCGCCGTTTTCAGAATATACATCATCATGGCGCAACCGCCGGGCGGCAGTGTAAATATTGACCATGGAATCCATATTGCCGGAGGAAATCGCGCAGGCGATGCGCGGACGGCCCATCACTTGCAGCGACGCGGGATTTTTCCAATCAGGCTGGGCGATGATGCCGGTCCGGTAGCCGGCATCCAGCAGTACGCGTCCGATTATAGCCACGCCGTAAGAAGGATGGTCAACATAGCAGTCGCCGGTAATAATCAGGATGTCAAGTTCCTTCCATCCGAGTTTTTCCATCTCGGCGCGGGACATCGGCATAAAAGCGGGAGTATACTTTGGCATTTATTTCGTACCGGTATTAGTTCCGCTTGAGGGTGGAGTTGCCGGAGGCGGCTCAACTTCAAGGATACCTTCAGACGGAATATTTGTCGCCGGAGTGAAATCACCGGAATTCAGGTTTTTGAAAGGGATCAAGTAGTCAACGGAGCTGGTTTTGGAGAGATTGTACACCAGTTTCAGCTTAATTTTTTTTGCGGAGTTCAGGTCGGGATAGTCGACAATGAAAAGTATGGAGTAAACCTCTTCCGCTATCGTATCCGTGAACTGCCAGGTCGAAGCGTTAAAATCGCTGATTCCTTTCCGCAGCGCGACGCAGGGGAATTTAGTGTCGTCAACGACCAGGGAAAAATCGTAAATGCTCAAGGTTCTGTCCCGGTCAAGCTTCACCGCCACCACCGCATATGCCTTTTCCTTGAACTTATCACTGAACGCATGAGTATCCTGGTTCCACACCGAGACCGGTTTATAGCTGATTTCAGCAGACACAATCCATCCCAGACAGAAACGGCGGGAGGTTTCGTCGTCCGCTGTAACCACACCGGCAAACAACAACATTAATATGCTATAAAATAAAAACTTTTTCATGTTTCTCCGGAAGAATGTTATGATTCATAGTTTCCGATTTGACAATATAACCTGACAAGCCAAAAACTCAAGAACAATTTTGTATTCTGTCGATTAAAGACTTTGACGAACATTCTGGACAATTTGGACACACCCCATGCAGGACTGTTTGGCCTGCCGCCTGCAACCACCGGTTAAGACTTTCCTTAACAAATGACCAATAAACCGGACAGCGTCCGTTTTGGACATATTGGACAGTGCTTGAGCAGAAAAACATCGAAAACTGTCCAACATATCCGAGGTTTTGGAGCCCATTGAGCACAACGCTTTTCAGTCTTCTGGAGGGTTGCCCTCTGTGGCAACCGTATCCGATCCCGGTTGCGACAGAGCGCAACCCTCCCAAGCAAGGCCTAAGCCCAACACTCCGACACTTTGGAGAGTCGCTGAACACAACGCTTTTAAAATTTTCAAACAACATTTTGGACAGCCGACGCCCTCATTCTGAACAATTATCTCCGCGTTCTCCGCGCCTCCGCGTGAGACATTCTTTTCTTCATTTTGGACAGCCGAATCCCTCATTTTGGACAACCTTGCGCAACTGGAGGGTTTATCCGCCGTTGGAGGGTTGCCCTCTGGGGCAACCGTATCCGATCCCGGTTACGACGGAGCGTAACCCTCCCATTCTGGACACCCGACTCCGAGACTTTGGAGAGTCGCTGAACACAACGTTTTTAAAATTTCAAACAATATTTTGGACAACCCGCCCGAGACGGACGGCACTACACCCCAACCACAACTCCGAGACTTTGGAGTCCCATTGAGCACAACGCTTTTTGAAAAATCTTTCCGGTGTAGCACCCTCTACCTGAGAGGGTAGTTCCGGATCCACCCGTCCGAGACGGACGGCGCTACAACAAAACCACACTCCGAGACTTTGGAGCGCCTTTGAGCGAAAGTTTCAGCGGATTTTCCGGCTATCCCCCAGTCTTCCCCAGGGCTGTTCAATGCTAGCATTTTTACACCCCAATAATGTTTTGAGGTGTAATAGATTTACCCGCCGAAAGCGCGGCAAATTCCGGGAACGCCGGTCTCCGTACCGGCAGGCTGTTTCTCATTCCGGTCATATGGAATATATGA
>CAIKZE010000180.1 GCA_903831825.1 uncultured Lentisphaeria bacterium
AGTATGGGAAGTATGGGAAGTATGGGAAGTATGAGAAGTATGGGAAGTATGGGAAGTATGGGAAGTATGGGAAGTATGGGAAGTATGGGAAGTATGGGAAGTATGGGAAGTATGGGGTTCTGCTGTCGCGGTAATCATTTCCGAGATATTAGAGAGCTCTTGAGCAAAAGCTTCATCGGATTTTCCGGCGACACTCCCATACTTCCCATACTTCTCATACTTCCCATTATTCCCATCGGCTGCCGCAATTTCCGAGAGATTAGAGAGCTCTTGAGCAATGGCGTCATTCTGGAAATCATGGGGCCTATGGGTCTTATGGGGCTCATGGGGCCTATGGGTTTCCACTGTTGCGGTAATCATTTCCGAGAGATTAGAGAGTCGTTGAGCATGACTGTTTTGCCCTGCGTCAGCACAACAAAACCCGGATGCAACGGGCGGGCATCCGCCCGACTCCGAGCCTTTGGATAGCTCTTGAGCAGAAGCCTCATCAGATTTTCCGGCGATACCACCAGTCCTCCCAGTCCTCCCAGTCTTCCCATTGCTTTTCAAGATTTCCGAGTTCTTGGATAGTGCTTGAGCAGGCGTATTGTCATTTTTCTCATTCTTCTGTCCATATGCCCCATAGGTCCCATACGCCCCACCGTTTTTCAAATTTGCCATTTTTCGGTCTCCGTTTTTATCTTTTACCCAGGCGTCGTGTATCTATATATAGTGAATTTGTCAACGAAAAGTTGTTAAAGCATTTGCATAAAGCAAATTACGTCTAAAAAACAGCTTCATTTTTTAACCACGGAATGCGCGGAAAAGCACGGAATAAAAACCGAAAGCAGGATTCATGCGGAGGCGTGGAGATGGGAATTATTTCTCACAAAGACGCAAAGGCACAAAGATAAAGTAAAACTTGTCATTCTCTCTGTGTCTTCGTGTCTTCGTGCGAGAATATGTTTAACCACGGGATCGGAACCGGTTGTCATCCCACGCCTGCGGGAACAATCCTCCCAATGGCGATAAATCCTCCGCTTGACAGGCTATCCGGCTTCTATCGTTTTAATTTGCATTGTGCTTAATAAGGTATTATAATATGAGTGCCGGATTGTAAAATTCTAAGCCATCGTAACTATGGGATTTTTAATGGAGTTGCTCAAGAAGAATATTTTGGCGATATTGATTATATTTGCCGCTGGAATTGCGTTCGCCGAAATTGTGGATATTCCTGCCGGTGTCACTGACAGCGTTGACCGGTATTTCAAGGATGGGAGAACTCCGGCGTTTAACTACAAAGGCAGCAACGACATGGCTAATTTTGTGGTTCCGGACAACACCAAAACCACGCTGACATTTATCGGCGGCTCCAATCAGGTGACCAACTTCGGTTATGTGCAAATTCTGGGGAACGGGCTTCCTGACGTCAGCACAAAAGTTTCTGTTTTCAGCACTGCGGCTTCGACAATGGTTACCGGTTCGACTTTTACGATTACCCCGCCCGCCGGCGAGAAAATCGGATTTTGGATCGAGCAGTCCAATAATCCGGGTTATACGACCTGGACAGTTGACGAGAATAACATTACCCGTGTGCAGCAGGCGGTGGTCACCGCGGATTCAACTTCTCAGCATATGATAATCGGATTTGAGGATAAATGGATAGGCACTCTGCCCAGTACGCAGAAGATGTACGGGGCGGATCTGGACTTTAATGATTGTCTCGTATCAATCAGCATTGCGCCTGCTGACACCGGAGGGGTGCCGTCGGGACAGCCGGCGCCTTCGATTCTCTATACTCTTGTCGCGAGCATAATCGTGATCGGGAGCGTGGGCTGGCGTAATATTTTTTAAAATCCGGGATTGGCGTACAGGGCGTTTGAAATTATGATATTTTACAAACAGGCAAGATTATAGAAATGAGTTTTAAAGCATTTATTCAAATAGCAAGTGTGATTACTGCGATTGCTTGTATCGCGCTGATCGGCTATTTTGCGCTATCTTACAAGAACATGGCCGATTATATGAATGAAGCCAATCTTGCGATAAATGCCGAAGACTATAACCGGGCCGCCGCGATTCTGGAAGGCATAATTTCCCGCGAGGTGTCCAATGAGAGCGCCCACCGCAAACTGGCGGCGATTTACGAGCAGAAAGGCCAGCCCGGTACCGCGGTATATTATTGGCGGAATGTGGCGAAGCTCAATCCGCTGGACCGCGAGGTGGTTTTGAAAATAGCCGAAAACCTGCTGGCCTGCCGCCGTTATGACGACGTGGTTGAACTTTTGAAGCCTTATTTCGACAGTCAGAAAATCACCGTCCAGGAAAAGATTTGTTTGTGCAAAGCTTATCTGTATAACGGTCAAAGAAAACTGGCGGAACCGATTGTCGCGGAAATGCTCGCTGCCGAACCGGACAATCTTTCCGCTATGCTGTTGAAAGCCAATATGCTTGCCAGTGACGGTCAGCATAAAGCGGCGGCCGCCATTTTCAACAGCATAAACTCGGAAAGCGCCGGAATAAAAAGCGCCGTGCTGATCGGGCTGGGGAATTGCGCGCGCGCCGCGGGGCACATAGACAAGGCGGAAGAATATTATCTTCAAGCGCTGAAAGTTGAACGCAATTCCGTGGGGCCGAAGTTTGTGCTGGCCAGCTTCTACCGGGATACCGGAAAAAATGACAAGACATCCGTGTTATACTGGGAAATCCTGAACCGCATCCCCGGATCGCTGGAGGCAATCATTCCATTGGCGGAAATTTACGCCGCGAAATCAGACATTCCGGTGCTGAACCGGCTGATCAAAGAAATTCTGGTTGAAAATAAGACTGCCGTCGCATCGCGGAATTACATCAGGGCGATGATCGCTTTTATCCACAGCGATTTCAGCGAAACGTCCAAATTACTGAAGCGAAGCACGGCCTACTGGAGGCGTCCGGCGTATCAGTGGATGCTGTTCAAAACTTCGCTGCCGATGAAAGATTATCCGTCAGTGTCCGATGCCGCCGCTCAATTGCTGAGAGTGAAAGATTCTGACCGGGCGCGGAAAATCATTGCTGACGCAATGGGCGAAACCGCGTCCCAGGCGATGCTGGAAGAGGATTATTCCTACGCGGAAAAATTGATGAACGAGATCGAGCAAATTGATCCGGCCAACCGGATCAATGCGCGGCTGCTGATGCTGTCCAAATATCGTCACGGGGAGTATCTCGAAGCATTGCGCCAGGCCGGCGCCATGCTTGAATTCAATCCTGATTCACTGGAAGCGCTGGAAATCCAGGGGCGGTCCCTGCTGCAACTGAATAAACCGGAGAAAGCGGTCGAATCTTTCCTGAAACTGATTAAACTGCGTTCGGACTCGCCGGTCGGCCTTTACCTTACCGCCCAGGCGTATCGCCAGGCGGGAAATCTGGTCATGGCAAAAGAATATATTGCCAAGGCCAGTAAACTGGCCCCGGAAGACAATGAGATCGCGGAGTTCGCATTTATGCTCTGCATAGAGTTTAAAGATTATGTCAGCGCGGAAAATATCGTCAGGAATCTGACTAAAAGCGAGAATAAAAATACTCGTGCGCTGGGTTGGGCGCTGATGGGCGATATCTTCAATTACAAAGGGGATTACGCCGCCGCCGAGGGTAATTACAAAAAGGCGTATGAAATGGACCCCGATACTCTCCGCTACTGTTTCCTGTATTCGGAGATGCTGATCAAGTCCGGGAAAATTGCGGAGGCCGGCCGGCTGCTGGATTATTTCTACAGCACGAAATCCGTCAATCCGGTAGTCGCCTTTAAAATGGCTTACTGGGAGCAGAAATACGGCAGCATGGAAAAGGCGGTCAGGATATATGAAGATCTGCTGCATAAAATGCCGTATTGGAATGCCGTGCTGGTGAATCTTTCCGAGGCTTATGCTGCATTGAATGATTCCAGGCGGGCGGACGAGTTATCGGAAAAAGCAGTATATCAGTCTCCGGAATGGGCCCCTTCCTGGATTTGTGCCGGTCGCCGGGCAATCTCCAAAAAGGATTTATTGAAGGCTGAAGAGCATTTTGTCCATGCCCTGACGATTGAGCCGGGGAATGCCGAGGCAAAAGCCCTGCTGGAGCAAGTCCGGCAGATGATAGCCAAAGATCCGGATAATGTGGTTACGCTGATAAAACGTTCAGAAGCTTATGCCGCGTCGAAGGATTTTAAACAAGCTGACGAATTTGCGGAAAAAGCGCTCCGGGCGGGTCCGCAGTATCCTCCGGCGTGGGTTTGCGCCGGCCGCCGCGCAATGTTTAATAAGGACTTTGCCAAAGCAGAAAAATATTTTACTCAGGCGCTTGAGCTTGAGCCGGGGAATGCCGAGGCGAAAAGCCTGCTTGAACAACTGGGACGCGGTTCTGCAAAAGAGTTGCGGAATAAAGCGGCGGAACTGATGAAGGCTTCAGAGTCTTATGCCGCGTCGAAGGATTTTAAACGGGCTGACGAATTTGCGGAAAAGGCGCTTGCCCTGGCTCCGGAGTGGCCCGCGGTCTGGATTTACGCCGGCCGCCGGGCAATGTTCAACAAAGATTATGCGAAAGCCGGAAAATATGTTACCCAGGCATTAATGCTGGAACCGGGCAGCGCCGAGGCGCAGGGATTGCAGGAACAAATAAAACTGGTTATGACTGAAGAATTGCAGAATAAAGCGGCGGAACTGATGAAGGCTTCAGAGGCTTATGCCGCATCGAAGGATTTTAAACGGGCGTCCGAATTTGCGGAAAAAGCGCTTGCCGTGGCTCCGGAATGGCCCGCGGTCTGGATTTATGCCGGTCGCCGGGCAATGTCCGGCAAAGATTATGCGAAAGCTGAAAAACATTTTGTCCAGGCTCTGATGCTGGAGCCGGGTAATGCCGAAGCGAAAGACTTGCTGGGCCAGGCCCGGCGGGCTTTGTCGGCGAATCCGCCCAAGTCGACAACAGATCTGTAACGATAATATAGGTGAGAATGCCTGATCGTGACACAACTAAAGCCATATTTACCGGCATAATCTGTTTGCCGGCGGTGCTTTATCCGTTTGTTTCCGGAATTGGTTCCGTACTCGATTCTGAGTTCACAGTATTGTGGCTGCTGGCTGCCGGGATGTTATGCAACGTGTTCAGGGGATTCCGCAAAAACTGGAATTTAAAATCGGCGAATACGATCGGCTGGATACTGATAGGCGCGGCGGTGGCGTTGACTTGGGGCGGTATCCTGACTGGAAATAAAACGGCGGTATTTTTCAATTTATCGCTGCTGGCATTCATGCTCAGTCTGGCGGCATGGATTGCCGGAACCGGATTTATGCTGAAAACCCTGCTGCCGTTTACGGTGTTTATCATTATCCTGCCGTTTTTGAGTTATTTCCATTATCTGCTCAGTTATCCGCTGTGTGTGATTTGTGCGGGTTTTACCGCAACCGTTCTGAAAATCTTTGGTTTGCAGATCAGCAATGAAGCGGCGGTAATTGTTTTAGGCGGAGAAAAAATTTCGATCACTACCGCCTGCAGCGGGATATTTCAGTTGGAGGCAATGCTGCTGCTGGGCTGGCTGATTGTTGTCAGCGTCCACCGGACCGCCTGGCGGCGGGCCGCCCATTTCATCATGATTTTTCCGATTGTTATTTTTATGAATACCCTGCGTCTGTCCGTGGTAATTCTGCTGTATATGAATATCGGGGATGCCGCATTCAATTATAAGCTGCATACCGTACTGGGTTTTATCATGGTGATTATCGCGGCGTTGCTGATGTGGTTCTGCCGGCTGTTGTTTAAAGAGGACGGCGGGAGGAAAAATGTTCAGGAATAATTACTTTAAAATGTTTATCTTTGCCTTTGCCTGGGAGCCGGTGGTGCTCAAAGTGCATTGGTTTATCGACGCCTGGCGGCAATCTCCGCTTGACCGTTTTGACCCGATTTTCATAGTTGCGGCGGTTCTGGCGGCGGTGATTTTTTTCAAAGATTTCAGGAAACAGGCCGGCAAAGTTGATTTTGGCGGGATTCTTCCGCTGTTTGTGTCCGCCGCCGGAATCGGGCTGGGAATATATCTGCGGATCAATATGATTTACATGATATTTGCGCTGCTGTTTTGTGCTTCCATGCTCTGGCTGCTGTGGGGATGGCGGGTTTTTGTCAGGACGCTGCCTTTGTTTCTGATACTGATGCTTGCTCTGCCGGCCACTTCCTTCTGGTGCGGCGACATGCTCCGGCGCTTCGGAGTTGATGCGTCCTGGGGAGTCGTTTTCAAGTTTATTGCCGCGTTTATTTTGCTTGCCGCGGAAGTCTCTATGGAATATTTTACGGAACTGCAGTTGACCAGACAGGCTTTCTTTTACTTTGCCGCGGTGCTTTTCTGGGCGGGCAGCCTGTTGATCTTCTTTGAAAAACCATCGCATGGCGCTCCGCTTAATCTCAATATTTCAATTGAACCGTCAGGCAAATGGCTGGGAGAAGCCGTTGAACCGGATGCGGTTGAAAAAGGTTTCTATGAAGGACAGGGTACTCTGAGGTTTGTGCATTATTCCGATACCGGCGCTCCGGTTTCCTCGCTGGTAATACAAGTTGCCGGCGATATTCACAAAGTGCATCCTTTCCGTCTCTGCCTGACTGCCGCGAACTGGAAAATCTTAAATAGCCGGCGGGTTGAGATCAATACCGGCAATGGCAACGCGGCAGCCAACTGCATTGAGGCGGAGAGGAAAGGCCGGAATTATATTTTCTATGTCTGGTACAGTTCGGCCATCCGCTCGGTTGACGATTTTGCGTTTTTCCGCAGTACCTATTCCTGGGATTCGCGCTGGACTATCTATCACGTATTTACGCCGGTCGAGTACGGCAATACCCAGGAAGCTGAGCAGCGCATCAGGAATTTTATCAAGACCTTTTTCGCCGATGCGGATAAACCGGTTCAGTCTGAACCGCCTTTAAAATAACCGTTTGGGCTTATACTCCATAAGGTTGAAAATTTAACATAGACGAGTAGGATTGTGGATTGGATTTTTTCGATCCGACTGATTGGCGATATGAATATCGCCTGAAGGAGGAACGGAAAAATACGGCCGCAAGACACTCGTCCCGCGCCTGCGGGATTGCGATCTTTTGAGTTTGGATTCGCACTCTTCG
>CAIKZE010000181.1 GCA_903831825.1 uncultured Lentisphaeria bacterium
CCTGGGGTGTTAAATCTGACGGCTTTAAATTTATATTTTTTCACTATTTTTATTATTAAATACTTGTTTTTTATCTTTTTTTGTGTATATTCCGATAGATTTATAAATCTATTATTTTGCTATATTGGAGCTTAAAATGAAAGAACTCGTAAGAATTTTGCTACAGGCTAAGCCGGTACTGCCCGGCTCATTGGAAGAACATTACAACGTATGCGGAAAAGCTCAATGTCGCTGCAAGGATAAAGTTAATCCGCAAAAACACGGCCCGTATTATCGGCTCAGTTATAGTTTGAAGGGCAAAAATTCAAGTGTCTTTGTAAAAAAAGAAGATGTTCCGGCAATCAAGGCAATGACGGAAAATTATCGTGAATCGCGTTCGAATATTCAACATCTGGCCTTGTCAGCAGTTGATTTATATCGTCAGGAAGGCTTACAGGGAATGCTTGATAAATATGAAGAAATACTTGATATGGAGACCAGCATTAAAAACGGAGCTAAGCCTGCTTCCAGAACTCTGCGTGAGACTCGTTCAAGTTGTGATAAATGGAAAACCAAGGCGCTGGAAAGACAGTCAGAAATAGATAAAATGCAGGTTAAGATTCGTGACCTGGAAAAGAGCCGGGACAATTGGAAGGGAAAAGCCATACAAGCTAAAGAAGAAAACCAGGAACTTAAAAAACTCAGTCTGCTGAAAACCGTCGAGGGGGAAAAAAATACTGGCGGCTCAAGATGAATTAATCGACAGCCCTCCGAGCAAGTTCAAATATCCGCTTAAAACGGTTGTTATCGCGATTAAGCTTGTTGTCACCGGCCTGTTATCATTGCGTGGAGTCAAGCGGACTTTAACTCTCTTCAATTATTTTTTCAACGGCGGTATTCCATGTCATACGGTAGTGCAAAACTGGCTTATGCGGTACGGCTTATACAAACTCAGGCAAGCGCCTGAAAAGCGCGGCGACTGGGTTTTTATTCTGGATCATTCTATTGAGTTCGGCAAAAAACAATGCCTGCTCGTATTGGGCACGACTTTAGATAAATTCCGCAAGAATAAATGCAAACTGCGGCACAGGGATATGAACGTGCTGGCCATTGATATTGTTGAAAGCGCGACCGCTGCAAGTGTCACGAAAACCCTTGTTAATATTACCCGGAAGACAGGACTTCCTGCTCAAATATTATCTGACGGCGGCAGAAATATTCTGAGAGGATGCCGGGATTTCATTGAACAGAAAGCACGCGGAGCGGCAGTCCGGCAGACCTATGACGTAACGCATAAAACAGCGTTAATACTTAAACATCAATTAAAAGATGATGGAGCATGGCTGTCGTTTTGCAACAAAACAGTCGAGAGTAAAAGAAGTCTAGTCCATACCGAGCTGGGTTTCCTTTCGCCGCCGAAACCGCGCGATAAATCACGCTGGCAGAATCTCGATGCGTATGTACAATGGGCTGAAATGATATTAAAGCAGAAAACCAGGTCTATGTCGAAATCGGAAGTTGAAAAATTTACCGCCAAGCTTTCCTGGGTGAAAACGTATGAATCGCATATCAGGCAGTGGAGGGCAATGCTTGGTATTCTTAATGCAGTAAAAAAAGAAGTAAAGAGTAATGGGTTCAGCAAGCGGACAAAGGATAATTTTAACAAATCCATAAGCGCCTTGAAAATAGAGACTCCCAGGCTGAAAACAGTTAAAGATGAAGCGCTGGCGTATATCGAAGAAGAGTGCGCGGAAATTAGCGGAGTTTATCCTGGATGCTCCGATATTATAGAATCGGTATTCGGAAAATATAAGAACTTTTCCGGCAGAAGTCCGATGAAAGAAATAGGCAGAGCTGTATTGACAATTCCAGTTTTTACCAGTAACGTTGAATATGATGAAGTGAAGGCGGCTATGGAGAGCGTTTCCGCTGACGATGTCAGGAACTGGCTCAAGGCAAACATCGGGGAGAGCCTTCTTGCTAAGCGAAAACAGGCATTTAAGCTCATAAACAAAAAATAGGGTGAATTAAAATCAAACAAAATCACTCAGATTTAACACCCCACGTCTGTCCTCAATTTCGGTTATCAGGATGTTTCTTCCGGCGGCGCGGCGAGTTCCACCACCATTAACGGCGGCTCCCAGAGCGTTCTTTCCGGCGGCAGGGCAAATTCCACCACCGTCAACGATGGAGGCGAACAGGACGTTTTTGCCGGCGGCGCTGCG
>CAIKZE010000182.1 GCA_903831825.1 uncultured Lentisphaeria bacterium
CATGCTGCCACCGGTCCGGGTGCCTACCGGCAAATTCCACTGCAAGTTAAAATTCTGCGGGAAGGTAAGGGAAAGAAATTGCTTGAGAAGATTGTCACTGTGAATGGTGAACGGCGAGCTAAAGCCGAGATTTCAAAAATGGATGGTATCGACAAAGTGGATGTGCAGATTATTTATCTATTCGGAAAGTAGAATGGAGCCATTTGATTTGTCGTGATGGCGGCAAATCTTGACTAGCCAATAGTCATGCGGGTTTTCGTTGAAAAAGCTTTGCGCGGTTTATTTTTTATTCTAGACGTTGAATTCCTACTGCGCTGTGTTATTTAATACCATCCTTCACGGTTTTGTTTAACTGGAATAAAAACGCATGACGACAAAAGTAAAAATTATTAAACTGGTTATCCCGACGTATCAACGAGGAGGTGATAGCCCGTATCCGCCGTTGAAATTTGGAAGGAAGCAAGGATTTTACAATCAATATCCGTATTGTTTACAGGATGATATCGATATTGGACCGGGCGGACTTAAGTTTATGCCCGAGATGAAATATAAGGCAGTTAAATTGTCCAATGGAATTCTGGAAGCCATTGTGTTGCCGGGAATGAATGGGCGGCTCTTTTCTTTGCGGAATATTCAGACTGGCCGCGAGATTTTTTATCGGAATAACGTCGTTAAGCCGGGGTTGGTCGCCATTCGTGGTGCATGGATTAGTGGCGGAATCGAATTCAACGCACCATCCTTAGGTCATTCCGTGAGCACGATAGCACCGGTGTTTTATTGTATTGAGAACAATGCCGGTGAGTGCGCAATTACAGTTGGTGATATTGACCGTTGCACTCGGCAGATGTGGCAGGTGCGGATGAGCCTAAAAAGCGGGCGTGCCGCCCTCGACATTACCACTACGATATCGAATCCAAATAACTATCGGGAGCGATTATGGTATTGGGAGAACGCCGCAGTGCCGGCGAGTGATGACTTACGCTTTTTATGTAATGCCCGCTGGACCACCGGCGCAAATCTTAAGCCGTGGCCGATTCAAGGTGGGATTGATAAATCACAGCATGTCAACAATCTCCTGCCGTGTGATCATTTCAGTTACCGGCAAGACCGTGATGTCTTTGGTGCTTTTTATGAAAAATCCCAATTGGGGACTTATCATTTAGCCTTTCGGCATGAAACCTCCGGCCAAAAGTATTTTACGTGGGGGCAGAGAGAAGACTGTAAAATCTGGGAGAAATTCCTTACGGATGCTGATGGGCAATATATCGAAATCCAGTCCGGACTTTATCAATCCCAAGCCATCACCGATTGGTTGGGTGCTGGTGAGTCGGTTAGCTTCCAAGGTTCGTGGTTCGGGACTGAGAAACTTGGACCGGTAACATGGGCAGATAAAAATGTTGCGATTGCGGTTGGCGAACAAGGCGGGACGCCGACTCTCGACATATTTTCCATCGGCTTGTCCGGGAGATTTCGTGTTTCTGTTATTTCTGGAGCGACCGGTAAGTCGCGTGAGGAATTTATTCAAATAACTCCAACGGCAGTCCGGAGCTTAAAGTTGCCAGCGTTAAAGCCAACCCAAGGTTTTGAATTGCAAATCAAGACCGGTGATGGACGATTACTTTTCAGCGAACGGCATTCCGGTGGTAGAGAAAAGGCGGTTGAGATTTCTCCATCTGATTGGGGGATGGAGAGCGAAAAGAAATGCTCGTGGAAATCGGTTGAGCTTCTCGAAAAAAATCACTTTTGGGGTGACGCACTCAATCAACTTCAGAAAAAAGAAAAAGAAATTCCAGCGGAGAGATTTCATCAAATTGCGGCATCAATTTTCTTAAAAACCAATCAGCTTGGTGCCACCGGTGCTGCAATTTTCAAGGGATTGGCAGTCGAGCCGAGTAATGCCGAATTGCACACTCTCGCAATGGCGTTTTACTTGCGCTGTTACTACCTCCGGAGGGAAAAGCAGGATTTGTGGCATTTGCAAGACCACTGCTTCGCTTTGCGAGCTAACGGAAAACTTTCGGATCCGGCCATTATTAACCTTGCCACTGCCGAACTTCTCAAGGGAAATGAGTTGTATGCCGGAGAAATTCTGGCGAGCGTTCCCGGTGGGTTGGCTGATAACACAGAGGCGTTGACGTTGTTGGCTGGTATTCGTCGCCGCTCTGGCGAAGGAGAAAAGTTTCGTCAATACGTAAATGATATTTCTGAATTATGGTTACACCGCGCCGGTGAAGAATATCTTTCGACCGGTGATACCAAGTTTCTGCGGCGAACAATTCCGGAGTTTAAGCAAGCTACAGATGTGATTACATTTGTTGAGCTCATCATCGAATGGCTGTTGCTTTATTGGCGGTCAGAATGGTTTGCCGACTTATTGAAATTAGCGAATGCGATGGCGCGACTTTTCCCAAACACAAAGGCGCATCCGATATTTAATCTGCTTTTGGCGGATGCTTACACGCAAGTGGGAAACTCTAGCAAGGCGCGGCAACTCGTTCGGCGGGCGACGGCGTGTTCGCTTGAGTTTGTTTTTCCCCATCGCTGGGAGGAGGAGGAATTATTACGGCGCGGACAGAAGTTGCTCCGGTCTGAAGATTTAACTTTCGAATATCTACAGGGATTGCTTCTTATTGAAAACGTAAGAATTGAGGGGGGAATCCAAAAGCTTAAAAAAGTTTGCACCGGCAAGGTCGATGATTCTTTGAAGAAAGTTGCACTCACACTTGTGGCGAATTGGGAGGGAATGGCCGGAAGTAAAAAACAAGAAATCAAATTTTTACGAAAAGCCTTCGAGATTGGCGAGTTTGATTGCCGGCTGTTCATTCAATTGGACTCGAAGCTCCGGAGATCGCACGCGATTGCGGCGCGAAAGAAATTTCACTATACAATTCCGGTTTCGCTTAAGGATCGAGGTGATATTACACTTCGCCGTGCGCTATGGTTATTTGATAACAATAAAGTTGACCAATGTTTAGCGATGTTGGAGTCGCATCAGTTTAACCAATTTGAGGGAGAAGCACTGGCGCGCCGGCTGTATGTCGATAGCTTGTTAATTTTGGGCTTGCGACATTTTAGTGAAAATGATTTTGACGTTTCCAGCTCTTATTTTAATGCCGTTCGAGAATATCCTGAAAATCTTGGTGCTGCGAGTTACCTCGGAGAACATAGTCGGCTCGCCCGGTTTATGTTGGGTCTGATTGCTGAAAAGCGTGGTGATAAAAAAACAGCTAAGAAGTTGTGGGTTGGGGTGCTCCAGCAAAGTGATTATGAAGCCTACGTTGTGGAGGGCGCTGCGAAAATCGGCGTCATGCGTCCGGAGGAATTTACAGCGCGAGCGCTTGCCGCTGCCAAGCTTCATCGCGGAGAGTGTGACCGGAGTGTTTCCGCGGAACTTATTTCACAGGCGAATCGTAATGGCGCAACCGATGTTATTGAATCGGCGGAGTGTTGTAAGCTAATGCTCGCTGGCGCGCATCAGAAAGCGATTGCAAAAATACAAAAAGCAGTGATTGTTATGCCCTGTTCAGGTCTGATTCGCATCATCGAACTCTTGGTAAAACTCGCTGGTAGTGGGAAAATTTGAAGAATTGATATGAAGATTACTAAACTGAAAACTGCGGTCGTGGAGGCTAATTTTCAATGGACTTACGTTCGTATTTATAGCGATGCGGATGGCGGGCTTTACGGTACCGGAGAGTGTTTCTTTGCGCCTGGTTTGCCGGCGATTATTTCGGAATTTGCAGGAATCTTAGTCGGCGAAGATCCGTATGACATTGAGCGTTTGGTTGAAAAAATGCGCTGGGCTTCCTCCGGA
>CAIKZE010000183.1 GCA_903831825.1 uncultured Lentisphaeria bacterium
CTGCGGCTTGCCGGTGAAAAAGTCAATACTTTCATCGCCGGATTCCAGTTCTCCAAAGGCTGTGCGGTTGATGGCATTGAATTTGCCGCCTTCAACAGAGCCAACTGAAGAACCGAGCATATCCTCGAACAATACCTTACTGGAATCCTTGCCGAACGCCAGTATCGGATTGCCGCCGGTAACTGCTGATTCGTTCACGAAGTTGGTACTGTCACGCTTAATTAATGCCAAACCATCCCATACAAAGGACTCTGACTTGCCATTTGCATCAATTCTGCTGGCTATCTGCCCGTCAACACCGTAATCATAGGACGCGGCGAGTTTACCGTTTTCTGAAACATTCATTACTTTGTCCAGCCAGCCGTAGGCGTAGGATTTGTCGCCTTCCTTGGTTAAACGTCCGGCGGCGTCATACTCATAGTCAGTACGACTGACAGCGTTATTACTGCTGACCAACTGATTGGCTTTGTCGTACTTATAAGTGGTGGTTTTGCCGCCAATGTCTTTGGACAAAATATTGCCTGCCGCATCGTACTCGTACTGTTCTACGGCTTTGCCGGAGGCATCAACCACTGCCAGCAACTGGCCTTTCAGGTCATATTTGTAATCCTGCTTATTGCCGCTCACATCGCGGGCGGTAATCTGACCGTCCGGACTGTAAAAGTATTTGATATAGGCAATCGGGACAGTACGACTGTCAGCGGAACCAGTCATGCCGGCGAACGGAGATCCGAGTGACTTGGTTTCAAGCTGTCCGAAGCGAGTGTAGGTATAGTAAACGGGAATATTGTCGGCTTTACGGACGGCGATTCTGGACTGATTGTCGTAAGTGTAAGTTACGGTTTTGCCCTCATCGTTCATCTCAGTCAGGCGGCCGTATTTGTCGTAAACCCATCCGGATTTGCGTTTCTGTCCGTCATTGAAAGTGATCAGGCGTTCAGTGCGTTTGC
Source organism: uncultured Lentisphaeria bacterium (assembly GCA_903831825.1). GTDB lineage: Bacteria > Verrucomicrobiota > Lentisphaeria > Victivallales > Victivallaceae > CAIPAT01. Next base: position 951 of record CAIKZE010000183.1, read on the forward strand.
CGTAGCGGTCGTAATTGTACTCGTATTCAGTCCGGTCCGTACGACGGACGGCGAAGTTACCGGCGGAGCCGGTTGTCACGGAGGCCAACCCTCCATTGGTGGTAACCGTCTTTTTAACCAGTCTATCGAACTGGTCGTACCGGAAGTCGGCGGTGGTGACTTTTTTACCTTCAGTCTGGACGCTTTGCAGGACTTTGCCCCAGGTGTCATAGGTAAACGTCTTAATCTGGCCGTTGCCGTAATCAATGCTGGTTACACGGTCGAAAGCGTCGTAGGCGTACTTGATTTCGCGGTCGGCGGTCTTGCTGTTCTTCAACTTGCTGATGACGGACTGGAGCAGTCCGTATTTGTCATAATTGTAATCGGTGGCCTGATTTTCGGCGGTCTTCTTTTCGCCGAGGCTGCCGAACTTGGTCCATTCAAACTCTATCGGGTTTTTATTCTGATCGGTGACCTTGTGCAACTGTCCCAGCACTGAATAGGAATATTTGACGGCGGTATTGTCCGGGAAATATTCTGCGATTACGCGGCCCATGCTGTCATGTTCGAGCTTTTTTACGCGGCCCTGGTTGTCGGCATAGGAAACGGCGCGGCCGTCGGCGTCATAACTGATCTTGAGCGAAGAGAGCAAATCCTTTTCATCCAGAGAAGCGAAACGCTTGATTTCCGAAACCATCCCGGCGGGAGTATAGGCATAAACGGTGCGGATGCCGGTCGGCGCGGTCGCGGCTTTCAGACGGTTGTATTTGTCGTATTCAAACTTCGCGGTGCGCCCCAGGATGTCGGATGTCTGGGTCGGCCTGCCGAAATTGTTGTAATTGAAATTCATGCTCTGTTCGCCGTTGTCCACGGCGGTCAGGTCGCGATTGAGATTGTAGCTGAGCTTGGTGGTGGTGACCGGCTTGCCTTCGGCGTCCAGACGCAGATATTCGACAGGATTGTTCCTGGCGTCGTAGTTGATGCGCAGCAGCGGCTGTTTGCCGCCGGGAACCGAGCGCGACACGGAAGCCAGCAGGCCGTTTTTGTCATAAGAATAGAATGTTTCGTTGTCCGCCATGTCGCGGACGCGGGAAATCTCGCCGGTGACTTTGTCGTAGCGGCAGTTCAGGACGACGCGGTCTTTCGCGTCAACAATCTGGCGGATTTTGCCGTTGTAGGCCACGTCATAGCGGCGGAAATAGTAGGTACTGGTTTCCAGCCCGGCGAAGTCCTTTACCTTCAAAATGCCGCGCAGATCGCTGTAGTTGTAAACGGCTTCCCGTCCGGCTTTGTCATGCAGAACAACAACATTCTTTTCCGGATAGCTGTAAGAGTACAATTCATCTTTCAGGATGCGCCCCGCCAGTTTTTCGGGAATGACATAAACGATGTTCTGCTTCTTTTCCTTCATTTCCTGGATTTTCTTGATGAAGGCATGGCGTTCCTGTTCGGTTTCATGCTGGACGGCGAGCTTTTCGGAGAATGCGCCCTGGGCGATTTCAGCCAGATAGCCGTCGGCGTCATACTTGCAAACAATCGGGTTCAGATCGCCGCGGGCAACAGACGCGAGCATCCGGTTGTCAACGCGGACGGCGGGTTCGAGTTTGTTCTTTTCCAGCGACAGATTGGACTGCATGGAATAGGTCAAGGCAAAATCCACGCCGTTGACGGTCAGCTTGTCCGGCGTCAAAGCGTTCTGGCTATAGCCGAGGGTGATGAGCGCGACATTGTTTTCCGCAACGGCGGTAAGCTTATCCTGGTTGTATTGGAATTGCAGGAACCGTCCGGTGGGGGCGGTGATTTTCAGCAACCGTCCGTTGGCGTATTCGAAGCTCCAACCGGCTTTGGTGTCTTTGCCGGTGACGACCCAGTTGCCGTTTTTGGAGCCTTCGGCCTCAAAGTCGGCGTAGGGCGTGAAACAGCCGGAGCCTTTCATCAAATCCTTGTACAGTTCAATCATGTGCTCATTATTTTTGTGCTGCTTATTGAAGAACGCGATCTTTTCACCCCAGGGGGTGATCCAGTCCGCGCCGTCCGGCTTCGGGAAGAGTTTGGATTCAAGCTGCGGGCAGCGCCACGCATAGCCGAAAATGCCGAATTTAGTGTTGGCGGAATCATAAAGCAATTCAAGGGGCATCTGTAATTCCGGAGAAAAATTGGCGGCGTCAAGCACGCGGGAAACAATGAAGCCGTCGGCGGTAAGATTGGCTTTGCCGGCGGTCATCGCCTTGCTCTGCCAGTTGATTTTTTCGTAAGCTCCCGCTGAAAATGCCATGAACAACGCCAGCGCCGACAGTAACGATCTTGTGACAAAACGCATAAATCTCCTCTTGTTTTATGAATATTTGTTATTTCTGGAAAAACTTATTTCCGCAATTTCATATGTAAAGTAGCGCTTGTTGTAAATTCTGTCAAGCCGCGAAAATATTTTTTGCAATTTTTATATTGTGAAAATACATTTTTGCGATTTGCATTTTTTACCAAAATACATATTGTAAATTTTAATTGAAGAAATAAGGGAAAATATGTTTCAAAAATTATTGTTATTCATTTTTTCAGCACAAATTGTGCTAGTTTCAGCGCTGGCTGACGTTCAAAGCGTCAATGTCAAGACGCTGGCTCCGAACAATAAATCGGTGGATATTTATTACCGGGTTCCCGCCAATTATAATCCGCTGTCGAAACAGCTTTACCGGGTGCTGGTGATTTTCGGCGGCCGTAATTGCGCGGGAAGAATCGAAGCGGACGGGGCATATGGTTTCGGTCAGTGGGCGGATGAGAACGGCGTATTTCTGATTGGGCCGGGATTCAAGGACGATAAATATTGGGAGCCGGAGAAATGGTCCGGCAAAGCTTTGTTTGATGGCTTGAAACTCATTAAGAAAAAATACAATATCTGTGATAAAAAAATTATGTATTACGGCTGGTCCGGCGGTTCGCAGGCGTCGAATCTGTTTCCGGCCTGGAAACCGGAAGCCTGCACCGCCTGGGTTTCCCACGCCTGCGGCGTATTTCATTCCCCGTCGAGAAAAATGATGAACTGTCCGGGCCTGATAACCTGCGGCGATGCGGACATCGGCCGCTATATCATTTCCCGTCACTTTGTCTCGGAATACCGGAAGCTTGGCTTGAATGTGCTATGGAAATCCTATCCGAATCTGCCGCATGAAGTGCCGAAAGAATCTTCCGATCTGGCCCGCATGTTTCTAAATTATTATCATGAACAGAATATCGGCGATCTCCAGACCGGCCTTCAGTCTTCCTTGGCGAAAACGAATAAGCCGTTATATATCGGCGACGATCAGGAAGACAAATTCTGGCCTGCCGACAGCCGCATTGCCAGGAATATAGACCCGGATGACCGGGTGGAGCTTTATACCCGTGAACTGGCGCTGGCCTGGGGCAAAGAAGCCAAGCCGAAATAGTGAATGGTGAATGGTGAATGGTGAATGGTGAATGGTGAATGGTGAATGGTGAATGGTGAATGGTGAATGGTGAATGGGGAACGGTGAACGGTGAACGAGTAACAAACGAATATCCAATATCCAACAAGGAATGTCCAACTGATGAAGGAAAGACAGAATACAAAAAGCATATTATTCAAGAACATGGTTGCAGCACAAAAGAAGCATGATGCTTATGAATAAGAGGCTAACACTTTTTTTCTTGCTGACGGCGGCTGTTTCCGTCGGCGCGGATGAACTGTTTACTTTCACGGTTAAAACTTCCGCGCCGACCAATCGTCAGCTCGAATGGCGGGTGCGGCAACCGGCCCGATACACTCCGGAAAGCCGGATTATGGTATTGTTCGGCGGCCGCAACTGGGATGGGGCAAAAGCCATTAACACTTACCGCTTTAATCGCCTGGCTGACCAATATGGAATTTTCCTGATTTCGCCGTCGTTCAAAAATGACGATTACTGGGAGCCGGAAAAATGGTCGGGCGCCGCCATGCTTGAAGCGCTGAAACAGGTGCGGCAGAAATTCGGCTTGAAAAATGATACGAAATTATTTTATTACGGATATTCGGCGGGCGGTCAATGTGCCAATTTATTTTACCATTGGAAGCCGGAAATCGTGGAAGCCTGGACTGCCCACGCCTGCGGCGTGTGGTTCAAGCCTGAAACTGCCGCAGTTGCATGTCCGGCATTGATCACCTGTGGAGAAAATGATGAAGGCCGTTTTTTGCTGAGTTCAAAATTTGTTCGCGACGCCAGGGAGAAAGATTATCCGGTTATCTGGAGAAGTTATACTGGCGAACATGAACTTAACGCCGGAAGTTTGAAGCTGGCGGAGATATTTTTTGAAGATATTGCCGCCGGCCGCCGGACAGCAGTTTACGCCGGCGACGACCAGACGATGAATTACTATCCGGTTGGTTCAAGAAATGGCGCAGATATTGAACAGGAATACCGTAATAACTTCTTTTCATTGAAGCTGGCGGAATCCTGGAAAACCGGCAACCCGGATTAAGGAACAAGATGGAATTCACTTATCATGGGATGATCAGATACGGGTTCGGTTTTTTTAATCCGAATCACGCGGCGGCAATGATTGCCTGCCTGCTGCCGGTTTGCTGGAGCGTGAGGGTTTTCCTGAAAAAAAGGACGGCGGTCTATCCGGCGATTGCCTCGGAGATTTTGTTATATTTCGCTTTGATCCTTACTTATTCCAGAACCGGAGTTGTTGCCGTCCTGATTGAAGGGTTGGTTTTTCTGTTTCTGAAAAATTATTTTATCCATCCGGAACATCCGCTGCGGCTGCCGCATTTTTTCCCAAGGAACAAATTAGCGGTAATTACGATAGCGATACTTGGTGTTGCGGCCATCGGCTGCGGTTTTCTGACGCGCTGCTTCAATTCTATTCCAACTCCCGACCGGGCAATGACCAACCGGCTGACGCTGTTTCAGGGCGGATTGAAAATGCTGGCCGATAATCCGGACGGAGTCGGTGCCGGCATGTCCGGCATGATTTATACGACATTTTACCAGCCGGTGGAGTCAACCCTGCAATACCGCACTATGGTCAACAGTTTTTTAACTTTTGCCGTTGAGTATGGCATGATCTGGGCCTATGCCGTTGCGCTTGGTTTTATCCTGCCGGTCGCGGCGGCGGTTGTGCTGTTGAGAAAACATCGGTTATCCGACTGGAAGAGTGTAATTATGCTGGCTGCTGTCTGCATTCTTGCCGGATGCGTGATCTCCGCAATGGGTTCAAGCTGTTTTGACCTGAATGTATTGGGCGGCGATCCTGGGTTTACCGGAGAGCTTGACCGTTTCATGCGGGTACTGCTGCTCCTATGTCCGTTTATTGCCGGAGTAATGCTTCTCGGTGTGGTTATTTCAGAATATCGCCGTCTTTATAATCACGCAGGACTCCTGCTGGCGATGTTTGCAATATTCATGCTGCCCGGCGGAGCCGGATTGCTGACGTTCGGGAATTTTTATAAAAGCGACGCCGGTTCGTATAAAGTATTGGAGATTAACGGCGGCAGATGGCTGAAATACGTTGCCGGAAACAGTCGGCAAAATGTAATTATAACCGGCAATAGCGGCAGTTGGGACTTAAAGCGGACTGCGGAATTTGTAAAAAATCGCTTTCCCCGGAATAATATTTTTATCCCGCTGGATAATGCGGCTGAATTTCCCGCAACAGGTTATTCCGGCAAAGTGATATTGTGCGGAAAGAATTATCTGTCGTCGAAACATTTTCCGGACTGCGAGCAATATTGGCTGCTGCCGGAAGGCCCGCCGCCGGCGGAATATCCCGCGGGACTGAAAAAAATCTATCTCAGCAGTTATGATGAAACCGGGTATAACCGCCAGTGGAAAAATCGGACAGGTCAAATGGAAGCCATTGTCGAAGAAGTCTATTAGCCTGAAAAACGCAACGCATTAAACCAATCAAAGATATTTTTATCCTTCAGAGAAATTGAATTTGACTTCTGCAATATTAACGGTAATTTAAAGTTAGACTTTAAACTAACTTAATTTGCTTGAGGATTTTTTTATGTATACCGCGCGCACGCTTAAAGACTCCTTCCAGGCTTCCAGTGAATTTTTCCCGGTGATGCTGCTTACCGGCGCGCGACAGGTCGGCAAGACAACCTTTTTACGTCATCTGTCGAAAGGGAAGCGTACTTATGTTACGCTGGATGATCCGCTTAACCGGCAGAATGCCGAAAAAGATCCCAGAGGATTTTTACAGACTTTTGCGCCTCCTGTTTTAATTGATGAGATTCAATATGCGCCGGGGCTTCTGCCATATATAAAAATGATGGTTGATGAAAACCGTCAGCCGGGAATGTTTTGGCTGACCGGGTCCCAGCAGTTTCACATGATGAAAGGAGTTTCCGAGTCGCTTGCGGGACGTGTCGGCATTGTCGAACTTATGGGATTGTCCAACAGGGAACTGATGGGGATGACATCCAAACCGTTTTTACCTGAAACATTCACAGCTCCCAAAAAGAAAAACGAGGTGACTTTACCCGCTTTTTATAAAAAAGTATGGCGGGGCTCTTATCCTCAAGTTGCCTTGGGTGATACAACGCACCAGCAATCTTTTTATGCATCATACGTTCAAACATATCTTGAACGGGATGTACATGCGCTTACTCAAGTGGGAGACCTCTCCCGCTTTTTAAATTTTCTCCGTGCCGCCGCCGCCCGTACAGGCAATCTGGTGAATTATTCCGATCTGGCCCGTGACGCGGATGTTTCAGTGCCTACGGCGAAAAGCTGGCTCAGTATTCTTCTGGCGTCCGGATTGATTTACCTGCTGCCGCCTTATTACCGCAATATCACCAAACGGATTGTTCAGGCTCCGAAGCTATATTTTCTGGATACCGGATTGTGCGCATATCTTACCGCATGGAAAACGCCTGAAGTATTAAATGCCGGAGCAATGGCGGGCGCATTTTTTGAAAGCTGGTGTTTCTCGGAAATAATCAAAAGCTACCGTCACAATGGACAACAACCGCCTTGTTATTTTTACCGCGACCATAATATGAAAGAGGTTGATCTCCTGATTGAACAAAACGGCGCTTTATATCCGGTTGAATTCAAGAAAACCGCATCCCCGAAAAGCGATGATGCAAAAAATTTCAATGTTTTGCATCAATTGAAAATGCCGATAGGCATGGGAGCGGTTGTCTGTCTCTATCCGCAAATTTCCACATTGAGCAGCGCTTGTCGCATTATTCCTGCAACGATGTTATAACTTAATCGTATAGGAATTTGTATTTTAACAGGGCTTGCCCGCCGTATGCGTGGATATACAGGATAAGAAAAACCGTTTCACCATGAAGAACATGAAGGTAATGAAGAGAGATTATTTTAAAACTAGGATTTCATGTTCATCATGGTGAAAAGTATTTGTTCTTTTCGTGCCGTTCGTGTGTTTCGTGGTAAAAAAGGATTTCTCCGTGTCTCTGTGTCTCTGTGGTTATAAAGTCCCGGCGCAGCCGGTTAAGTGCTAAAGCGCAGCGCATTAAACCAATGCCTGCCGACCCAAATCCCTTTTATATTGCCAAATAATCGCAGATTAACTGAAAATAATCAGGAAATAATTTGAATAATAGCCATTTTGCGGTTAAAATTATTTTTATAAGGAACTGTTAAGAAATAAACTTGACAAGTTTCGCGAAATATCCCGAAGTGATTTTGGGAATTGCCGGAGAGGCGCATACCTGAAGGTATGTAACGAACCGGCAAACACAAAGGCATTCGGGAGAATCGCGAAAATATAAAGTTTATTTTTGAACGGCTCCTAATGTTAAAAAGAAGCACTTTATATTATTATGAGCAAAAGAAGACAATTGGGTTCAGTATATACCAGTTTTCCGGCTAAAACGGTAAGCGACTGGCTCGGGCTGCATCTGTTCAAGTTGTTTGCCTCGCTGATCGCATGTATTTTGTGGACCGGGGTATATTATGTGCTGCTTGGAGTCGTTAATTTCAATAAGAATAATTTTCTTGCCGGCGCCAAGGAGACGACAGTTCTCGAACTGTTCAGAACCGAAGTCAGCAAATGGGTGCTGGCTGCTTCAATGGTTGTGGTAATAATATATGTTTTCAAAAGCCATATCGGCGAAAAGGTTGTTCATAAAAAATAGTAATATGAAAATATTTTTAAAACATTTTTTGTTCAGCATAACTACCCTGATGATTGCGTTATACATGCAGGGGTGCGTATCAACCACCAAGGTCGAAAAAGTCCCGACCCGTTCGCCGGTAAAAACATCTTATCCGAAGCTTAAAGATTACACTCTGGATTTGAATCCGATTGTTCCGGGCAAGCCGTTTGCTCCCGAAGAGGTTGCAGTTATCAATTTCAAACTGAGAAATGCAGGTTCCAAGCCGGTTCTGATTGATGAATGGTATATGGATGATTCGTATAATATCAGGATATATTACCGTCAATATTCGCCGGATGTTGATCTTGAGAATTTTGAAAAGAAATCCTGGAAATGCATCAACCCTGAACTAAAACCGCCGGTTCATCATTTCCCGCTGATTATCAATTCTAATAATATTATTTTTGTGGAAAAGAAAATAGATTTGTTTAAAGAGATCAGCCCTGATGATTTAAGCAGGAGCAAAAGATTTTGGGTCATTGCCGAACTTGCCTTGAATTCCGTTGATGTCAGAAGTCCGCCGTTTGTAATTGAACTTAAGTGATTTTAAGGGCGACTTGCCGCTGAATTACGCGTTTCGGTAAATCGTCTTTGAAAGTATCCCGACCAGATGTTAAATTAAAAGATTATAGAACTTAATAAGCTTATTTTTTGAAAAGGAATTAAAAATGAATGTTTTACGTCTATTTGTAATTGCCATGTCGGCGGGGTTGTTGCTGGCGGGAGCCGGCTGCATGTCCACGGAAAAAACTAAACTCGGCGATTTCGACCCGAATGACAGTGAAGCGCTGAAGGCGGCCAAAGTCTTTACCGAAGATATTTTGACCGGCGTTAAAACCGACAATTACCAGTTGTTCTCCAAGAATTTCACTTCCGAGATGAAAGAAAAGATGTCTGAAAAGGCTTTTAAGGCTACAATGAAAGACATGACGGATAGAGTGGGCAAGCTGCAGACATGGACTTATTTGACGGTCATGGACAAAGCTCCGCTGAAAGCGTTTGTCTGGAAAGCCTCTTTCGAGAAAGAGGTTAAAGACAAGGACAATAAGCCGGTTAAGCTCGATACGGATATGCTTTTCCAGTTGTATATAGGTAAAACAGATAAAGGTTATGTGATACTGATCTTTGCTTTTCAATGATCCCGAAGAAGATGTGCGTCAATATTCAAAAAAATTATGTTTGCCGGAATCTCTGCCAATAAAGGAGACGAGTAATGAAAGCTCTTACAGAAAAACAAAAAGATATTTTAGAGTTTATTGAAGATTTTATGGAAAAAGAAGTGATGGCGCCCACCGTCTACGAAATCGCTGACTTTTTCAAGATTAAAACTTCAACCGTGTTTGCCCATTTGCGCGCGCTGCAGCGGAAGAATCAGCTCAATCGCAGCTCAAAAGCCAGAAGCATCAGCCTGATGAAACCCAGACGCAAGTCTAAACATATGTCTTTTGTGCTGTCCATTCCGCTGTTGGGACGGATTAATGCCGGACTGCCCGCGGAAAGCCTGGAATACAAGGAAGGCGATGTTTTCGTTGATACCGCTGTAATCGGCAAGAAAGATGCGGACAAAGTGTTTGCGCTGCGCATTCAAGGCGAAAGCATGCGCGACATCGGAATCTATCAGGACGATGTGGTGATCGTCAAGCAGGTGGAAGAACCTAAGTCCGGCGATATTGTCGTGGCCCTGATAAATGATGAAGTCACTGTCAAGACAATCTATTTCCATAAAGGCGCAAGAATCGAACTCCGTCCGGCCAATTCAGATTTTACCCCGCAATTCTATCCGGCCGCCCAGGTTAAAATCCAGGGCAAGGTCGTAGGTTTGCAGCGTGAATACTGATCTTCTGTTTTCTTGAGAGGGGAATTATCTCTCACAAAGGCGCAAAGGCACAAAGAAAAGTAAAACTTGCCATTCTCTTCGTGTCTTTGTGCGAGAATATGTTCAACGAGAGCCGTAGGCTCGAATCATGTTGTAGAGACGGATTTTAATCCGTCCGCCATCCCCCCGCACAATTTGAGAGCCGTAGGCTCGAATCATATCAATCTTTATATGTTTCGTTCCTACGGAACTCCAAATTTTAATTGTCATCATTCACCGGACTAAAGTCCGGTGCTACAATATGTATCGCTCCGCCGGAGCTTGTTTTGACTGTTTTTATCAGAGTTATGACATAAAAATGTCAACTACCTTTTGAAACATTCCTAAATATCCTGCTTTTATCTTCGATAGCTCGCGGGCTTTGACTCGTGATAGTTCATCCAATAGTACAAAAAAAAATCCGGGTTTTATCCCGGATTTTTTTGTATTTATTACAGGCGGTGCGGAAATTATTCTTTTTCCTTGCCGTCCAGTTCTTTCAACGCTGCCCTGCGGCTCAGGCGGATTTTGCCGCTCTGGTCAATGTCGATGACTTTGACCGTGACAAATGAACCTTCGGTGCAAATGTCGGTTACCTGTTTTACGCGGTAATCGGCCATTTCGGAGATATGCAGCAGGCCGTCGAGTCCCGGCATGATTTCGACGAATGCGCCGAAATCCTTGACGGAAGAGACTTTGCCGCGATAAATCTTGCCGATTTCCGGCATGGCGGTGCAGCCGAGAACGCGGTTCTTGGCGTCTTCCAGCGCTTCCGGATCGGGAGCGAGGATCTTGACGGTGCCGCTGTCGTCAACGTCAATTGAAGCTCCGGTTTCTTCGGTGATCGCTTTGATATTTTTACCGCCGGGGCCGATCAGCGCGCCGATCTTGTCCGGACTGATTTTGACGATTACCATCTGCGGGGCGTTCGGGCTGATTTCAGGACGCGGGGCCGGCATGCAGGCCTGGATTACGTCGAGAATCTTCATCCTGGCGATGCGGTTGCGTTCCATGCCCTGACAGAGCAGATCAATGGCGATGCCCGGCAGTTTCAGGTCGAGCTGGAATCCGGTGATGCCCGCGCGGGTGCCGCAAACCTTGAAGTCCATATCGCCGAAGTGGTCTTCCGCGCCGATGATGTCGGTAAGCAGCAGTTCCTTGCCGTTGTCGTCGGTGACCAGTCCGCAGGAAATACCTGCCACCGGGGCCGTGATCGGCACGCCCGCATCCATCAAGGCGAGGATCGCGCCGCAAACTGAGGCCATGGAAGTGGAACCGTTGGAGGACATTACTTCAGACACGCAGCGGACGACATACGGGAAATCCGCGGGAATGACTTTAGCGACGGAACGTTCGGCCAGATTGCCGTGTCCGATTTCGCGTCTGCCGGGTCCCATGATTCTGCCGACTTCGCCCACGCTGAAGTTCGGGAAGTTGTAATGCAGGTAGAAGCGCTTGGAGAGCACGCTGGGCCTGCCGGTGATGTTGTCATATTCCTGGGAATCTTTCTCGCCGCCGAGGGTGACGATTACCAGCGCCTGGGTTTCGCCGCGGGAGAAAAGTCCGCTGCCGTGAACCACCGGCAGAATTCCGACTTCCGCGGAAAGCGCTCTGAGTTCGTCAATACCGCGTCCGTCGGGACGGAACTGTTTTTCGAGAATCGCATTGCGGGTGGTTTCTTTTACCAGATCGTCAGAACATTTGCGGATTTCAAGTTCAAAATCAGCATTTTCCATATCCGGGAACTGTGGTCTGAGGGTTTCCGCCGCCGCGCTGAAAATGGCGTCAAGCGCCAGCAGACGGTCGGTTTTGCCGGGAACCAGGCAGGCTGTTTCCAGTTTGCCCGCGCAAAATTCGCGGAGCGCTTTTTCAATCGCTTCCGGAACCAGATAAAGTTTCGGGGTCTTTTTCGCTTTGCCGGCTTTGACCGCGAGTTCCAACTGTGCCGCGACCTGGACTTTGACGATTTCATTGGCGAATTCCATGGCAGCCTTCAAGTCTGCTTCGGAACATTCATTGGCTTCGCCTTCGATCATGATTACTTTATCCGGCAGTCCGGCGTAAATCAGTTCCATCGAACTCTTCGCCATTTCGGCATGAGTCGGGTTCGCGATGAATTTGCCGTCCACGCGGCCTACTCTCAGCGCGCCGATCGGGCCCTGGAACGGGAGGTCGGAGATGGTGAGCGCGGCTGATGCGCCGAGCATGCAGAGCACGTCCGCGTCATTTTGCTTATCCGCGCTTAACAGCAACGCCTGCACCTGGACTTCGTCGAAATAGCCTTTCGGGAAGAGCGGGCGCAGCGGACGGTCGGTGACGCGGCAAGTCAGAATTTCTTTTTCGCTGGGACGGCCTTCACGTTTGATGTAGCCGCCGGGGAATATGCCCGCCGCGCTGTATTTTTCGCGATAATCCACCTGGAGCGGAAAGAAGTCCGTGCCGGGACGCGCCGGGCCGGTGCATGCCGCCGCGAGAACTATTGTGTCGCCAAGTCTGACCAGACAGGCGCCGTTGGCCAGATTGGCCATTTTTCCGGTTGAGATTTCCATTGTGCGGTTTTCGCCGATACTGAAGATTACTTTTTCTTCTGCCATTGTTGTAGCTTCCTCTTTTTGTCCTTGATAAACAGTATTGTAAATATGTTTTGCCGTTTACATGGACGGTTTTTGCCGCTGCCGGGGATTTTTCTCCACAATTGCGCAGCAGGCTGATTCTTAGGAGCCGTCTCAAAATAACCTTTACATCTTCGCAATTCTCCCGAATGCCTTCGGGTTTGCCGGTTCGTTACATACCTTCAGGTATGCGCCTCATCGGCAATTACCGAAATCACTTCGGGATATTTCACGAAACTTGTCAAGTTTATTTCTTTACAGCTCCTTGCTTGTAGTTTGCGGTAGAGAAATGGAGAAGTCAAAACTTTTTTGCGGAATCGCGGTATCAAAACCCGGATCTTTCAACCCGGAACCTGATAGCGGCCGAATTCCACATCAATATTATTCAACTTTTTCCAGTCTCTACTGAAAACCGTTGACAGTTAATATAGCAGGATATAAAACAAAAGCAAACAGGCTGCCGTTTTGAAGGGCAGCCTGTAATGAATTCAATAACTTTCGAACGTTATTTTCTGCGGATATCGAGGTCCGCGGTCAGTTTGACATAACCTTCGAAATTCTCTTTGCTGAGGTAGTCCAGCAGACTGCGTCTGCGGCTGACCATTGCCATCAAACCCCTGCGGGTGCTGTGATCTTTCTTATTGGCTCTCAGATGCTCGGTCAGGTGTTTAATCCGCTGGGTGAGCAGCGCAACTTGCACTTCCGGGGAGCCGGTGTCGCCTTCTTTTCTGGCGTACTTCTTAATGACTGTTGCCTTTTTCATAATATTCCCTTTTGTTTTTCGTGTCCGGCAGCTCTGACTGTCAGGCTTAACAGCAGAACCACATGAACCGTTTTTAATAACAGAGCTATAAAACTACTCCAGTTTTCCTTTTTTGCAAATCATCCTTTCAGCAAAAAAGCGAAAAAGTCAGCAACCGGCATCCGGCAACGGAATATTTATTCCAGGGCCGGCCAGATTCTGCCGCTGGCGGATTTTCTCAAATGAACTTTTATGTCAAAGGTTTTATACAGATTCTTTTCAGTTATAATTTCAGACCGGGAACCGGCGGCAATAATCTTGCCTTCCCGGATGATGAGCCCGTGTTCAAACGACGGCAGCAGCTCTTCCAGCCGCTGGGTGATGAAAATCATCGTCGGGGAATCTTTGCGCAGCGCCATCTCGTTAACCGTGTCCAGCAGATATTCCCGGCTTTTCAGGTCCAGGTGAACGCAGGCTTCGTCGAGAATCATCAATTGCGGATTGCAGATCAAAGCCCGCCCGATTAGCAGCTTCACCTGTTCGCCGGAAGACATCCAGCCGATTTTGCGTTCAGCCAGATGTGCGCAGTCGAGTTTCTTCATGACATTCAAGGCATGTTCTATTTCATCATCTTTCGGTTTTCTGAACAGCCCGAGCGTGCCGTCAAGGCCGGAGATTACCATTTCCAGCCCCGTCCATTGGGTGGATGTCCACTGCTGGATAAACGGACTTACCCAGGCAATGTCTTTGCGCACTTCCGCCAGGTCAACATGACCGTAAGTGTGGCCGAGCACTTCCACGGTCGCCCCGTGAAGCGGCCAGACAAATCCCATCAGCGTTTTTACCAGCGTGGTTTTGCCCGCGCCGTTGGCGCCGAGGATGAACCAGTGTTCGCCGCGCCGGACTTTCCAGTTGAGATTTTTCAGTATCAGGCGGTCATCGAGGTAGACTTTGGCCTTTTCGATCCGGATCACATATTCATTTTTCGCCATTTTTTACCAATTGCACTTTTGAGTGCTGTTCTTGTATTTTATCCAGTCATCGCGCAGTTTTTTGCCTTTGGCAAACTCTTCCTGAAGCTGGTCATACTGTTTGTTTTCAATAATCTGCCGGATATGCCGCCACCGTTTCTCAAGTTCCTTGACGGTCTCCAGCACCGCGGGCTGGTTGTTCTCAATAATCTCCCGCCACATCTGAGGAGAAGACGAGGTTATTCTGGAAGTGTCGCGGAAGCCGGTGGCGCAGCCGGAATAACGCAATTTCCGCTCTTTTTCCGGGCAGTCCAGCACGGTCTGGGTAAGCGCCAGCGCCAGGACATGGGAAATATGGCTGGTATGGGCCACCAGGATATCATGTTCCCGCATTCCGATCTTAACCGTTCGGGTGTTGATGTCTTCCCAGAATTTTATTATCCTGTCCAGCGCCGCCGGAGCGGTGCCGGGAGTTTCGGTGACAAATACTTCGGCGTTGTCGTAGAGGGCAGGAAACGCAGCGGCGGGGCCGGATTTCTCCGTGCCGGCCATCGGATGACCGCCGACGAAATGCACTCCGCGCGGCAGCAGATTTTTTTCGCCGCATTCAACCACCGCTTCCTTGACGCTGCCGATATCGGTGACGATGGAGCCCGGTTTCCAGCTTGCGGCATTGCGTTCGATATAGTTCATTATTTCCGGAACCGGCAGGCAGAGCACGGTGATATCCGCTTGCGACAATACCTCATGAATGTCCTCCGCTGTATCGTCAATGACGTTCTCTTTCACCGCCCATGCCCTGACGTCCGCCCGGCGGGTCCAGCCCAGACGCTTCATGCCTTTATCCCGCAACGCCATGCCCAGCGATGCTCCCAGCAGGCCCAGACCGACTATTGCCACCGTTTCCGGCTTATTCGTTTTTTGAGACATTGTTTAAAATCTCCAGATAGAATTATTCTGTTCACAAGCAGTAATATACTCTCCCGGCCTGAAACCTCAATTCAGATAGAGATTTTTTTTAATGTCTCAGCGTTTCGACAAAACGTTTGCTTCATAGCTCTTGACTTCCCGCAGCCATGCCTCGCCGACGGGAACCTGCTGTTTCGTGCAATAATAATCCCATACCGCGCCGGACGGCATGGATTTGAGTTCTTCGAGTATTGCCAGCCGGGAAGTGAAATCGCCGTCGCATTCGAGCTTTCTGAGTTTGGCGACAGGCTCCAGCAGCGCGGACAGGAGCGCTTTGTTCATGGCCCGGCAGCCGATAACCCAGGCGGCGACACGGTTGATGGACGCGTCAAAATAGTCCAGCCCGATATGCACCCGGCCGCAAAAATCATGCCGGATGATTTCCTGCGCGATGGCGTAAAGTTCGTCATTGAGAATGACGACATGATCGCTGTCCCAGCGGACGCCGCGGCTGACGTGGAGCAGGATTTCCGGCAGAAAGGTCAGGGCGCTGGTGATTTTGTCGGAAATGATTTCGGTAGGGTGAAAATGACCGGCGTCAAGGCAGAGCAGCAAATTATTTTTGACCGCATACCCCATGTAAAACTCATGCGAACCGACGACATAAGATTCGGAACCGATGCCGAACAGTTTGCATTCCACCGCGTCAAGGTTGTGCCTGGAGTCGATTTTTTCACTCAGAATGCGGTCCAGCGAGTCTTTCAGGCGCAGTCGCGGCGCCAGCCGGTCCACCGGAATGTCTTTGCTACCGTCGGGAATCCAGATATTGGTTACCGCCGGAGCACCGAGCGCTTTGCCCATTGCGGCGCCGATGCGGCGGCAGGCCATGCCGTGCTCGATCCAGAAATTTCTGATCCCTGCGTCGGCGCTGCTCAGCGTGGCCCCGGCGTCAGCCAGCGGGTGCGAAAAGAACGAGCCATTGAAATCCAGACCGATGCCGCGTTGTTTGGCCCAGTCGATCCAGTTGCTGAAATGTCCGGGTTCAAGCTGGTTGCGCTCAACTTTTTCGCCGTCCGTTTCCGCATAGATGGCGTGTATATTCAAACGCTGCTTGCCGGGAATCATATTCATGGCCAGGTCCAAGTCCTGACGCAGTTCGGACGGAGTGCGCGCCTTGCCGGGATAATTGCCGGTTACCTGAATGCCCCCGGTCAGCTCCCGGCTTCCTTCAAAACCGCCGACGTCGTCACCCTGCCAGCAGTGGAGGCTGATTGGAATTTCCGCAAGTTTCGCCATTGCCGCATCAGTATCAACCCCGATTTCCGCGTAACGTTCGCGCGCCAGTTCATAAGCTTTATCGACATTTTTCATGATAATTCTCCAAATTATTGTTTCATATCTAATATATTACAGGAAAACAGAGTTTCACGCCTTGACTAAAAAATCAAAAAATAGTATTATTGTGTCAATACTTTCAACAATACAGGATAAAGTATGAAAAAACTGCTGACGGTTTCAGAGTTTATTGACGACAATCAGCTTGCCGTAAAGGTGTTACGCCGTTCGCCGCAGCCGGAATACGAGCTGCACTCGCACGAATTTGCCGAACTGGTGATCGTTTACGGCGGTCGGGGCGAACATTTTACTCCGCATAACAGCACTATTATTGAAGCAGGGGATGTGTTTGTGATCCACGGCAGCATGAAACACGGCTACCGCAGGGTTGAAGGGCTGGAACTGGTCAATATTATGTTCAATATTTCAGGGTTCGACAATCCTCTGCTGGAACTGGCCAGGTTTCCGGCATTTCATGCGTTATTTCTGCTGGCCCCGCAGTTCCAGGCCGACGCCGGCGGCGCAATGCGGCTGAAACCGCGGGAATTGCGGGAAATCATGGCCCGCGTGGAGCGGATGGAGGCGGAACAGGAAGGCAAAGCCGCCGGCTACCGGATGATGGTGACTGCCGCATTTATGGAAGTGATCGCGCTCCTGTCGCGGTATTATGATGTCGGGCAGACGCAGCAAGCCGTCGGCCCTATGCTGCGGCTGGCAAAAGTGATGGCGGCTGTGGCGGAAGACAGCGCCAAAGCGTGGACCCGGAATAAAATGGCGGGCATGGCGGGTATGTCCAACAGTACGCTGACCCGTTTTTTCAACCGTTTTGTCGGTTGTTCGCCGGTGGAATATCTGTTGCGGGCGCGAATCAAAAAAGCCTGCGCGCTGCTTTCTTTTCCGGATTTGACCATCGGCGAGATTGCCGCTGCCTGCGGCTTTTCAGACAGCAACTACTTTTGCCGCCAGTTCCGCCGCCGGATGAAATGTTCTCCGCTTGAGCACCGGAAGTTTATCATGAACGCTGTGGAGTAGCCCAAAAGAAGGGTAATGTCCGGATATCTGTTCTTCGTTGATTTATTAATTGGCGGAGTGCGTCATTGATATTGAAATGCCGGAAGGATGCGGTTATTGTAAACGATATGATATGGCGATGTTTTGTATTCGGCAATCTGGTTCGATCATGATAGGGGATGGGAATGGATTTTAACAAACTTGTAGAGACAATTTCGCAAACACATGAGATATTGAAACAGCAGGCGGTAAAAGCTGTTAATATCAGCCTGACTTTACGAAACTGGCTGATTGGCTTTTATCTTGTAGAGTTTGAGCAACGCGGTGAGGATCGGGCAAAATACGGGGTCAATCTTTTAGGAAAACTTGCTCAAGCCACCAGGATAAGAGGACTTACAGCTTCGGAACTGTCGCGGTGCAGACAATTCTACACTGTTTATCCACAGATTATTGGGACGGCATCCCCAAAATTAAAGAATTTATTGTCAGGCTCAAAAGCAGAAAATATATTGTCTGATAAGATTATTGGGACAGCATCCCAAAAATCTAAAGAACAGACTGAATACAGTGATATTCTGCAATCGCTTTCTTACAGTCATTTTGTAGAATTGATAAAAATAGACGACAGCACAAAAAGAAACTACTACGAATTGTTAATCCTGAAAACTCATCTTTCAATTAAAGAATTGAAAAGACAGATTGCTTCTCTAAGCTACGAAAGACTGGGTTTGTCCAAGGATAAGACAGCGGCGTTTAAGCAGATACAGAGTAAAATCGTACCGGAAAAATCTGGAGATATAGTAAAATCTCATTATTTTTTTGAATTCCTTGGAATAAACAGTCCGGTTTTAATAGAAGAAACACAACTGGAACAGGCTCTCATTGATCATTTGCAATGCTTTATGCTGGAACTCGGTTACGGCTTCTGTTTTGAAGCAAGACAAAAGAGAATATTGATTGGTGATGAATACTTTTTTATTGATCTGGTTTTCTATCACAGAATTCTTAAATGCCATGTTCTGGTAGAGTTGAAAGTGGATTCTTATAATCATTCTCATGCTTCGCAATTGATTACCTATCTGAATTATTACAGAGCTAATATAATGGAAAAGGGCGATAACCCGCCTGTTGGCATATTACTGGTTACAGATAAAAATAATGCTTTGATAGAATATGCGACAGCAAATGACAAGGATAGACTTTTTGTCAGTAAGTACAAACTGAATCTTCCTTCGAAAGAAGAACTGAAAGCTTTTATTGAAAATGAAATCAGGTCCGCGATATGAATGATTGATCGATTCGCCGGGGTATGCGTTATGCTGTTTGACGAACTCTGATATAATCACGACAATGCCTAATGACCAAAGGAAAAAATGGAACGTGCAATTGAACATTTCGCGGGATACCTGACGCTGGAACGCGGTTTGAGCGGGAATTCGGTGATGGCATACTCTTCCGATCTCCGGGATTTTGTCGCCTGGCTGGAGAAAAACGGACGCAAGGATTACGGAACAGTCAACCGCGACGACATTCTAAGCTACCTCGGCGACCTTAAAGACAGCGGGATGGAACCGGCGACCCTGGCCCGGAGACTGGTCTCGATCAAAATGCTTTTCCGCTATCTTTTTCAGGAACGGCTTATTGCCAAAGACATTACTGATGTGATGGATTCGCCGAAACTCTGGAAATTGCTGCCGGATTTCCTGTCGCCTAAAGAAGTTGACGCGTTGCTGACGGTTTATCCCGCCACCGGCAAAGACCCTTTGATTTTTCGCAACCGGACTATCCTGGAAGTGCTTTATGCCTGCGGTTTGCGTGTGTCCGAAGCTGCCGGTCTCCAGGTCGGAAATGTCCGTTTTGATGAAGAGATTCTGCTGGTAAAAGGGAAGGGGAGCAAGGAAAGAATTGTGCCGATGGGCAAGCCGGCGCAGAAACTGCTTCGCCGTTTTCTGGATGAGTTGCGCCCGCAATTGTTGAAAGACGAACGGCAAACGGCTGTTTTTCTGTCTAAAAACGGAAAACCGCTTGACCGCGAATGGATTTGGAATATTGTAAAGGAAGCAGCCAAACTGGCCGGAATCAATAAAAATATCTACCCTCATACTTTGCGGCATTCGTTTGCCAGCCATCTGCTGGAGAACGGCGCCGATTTGAGAGTGATTCAGGAAATGCTGGGACATGCGGACATCAGCACAACCCAGATTTATACGCATGTCGACCAGAAACGGCTGATTCAGGTGCATAAAAAGTTTCATCCTCGTGGATAAATGTTTACGTTCTAAGGAGTTGTCAAACTTATTCTTTAACAACTCCTAACTTAAAAAAGGAGTTTGTAAATCATGTCTGACGAAGAAAAACACAACCATCATGATGAAAATAATATCTGGATTTCCAGAAACCAGCTTCTGATTTCCCTGCTTATTATTATTGTTCTCGTATTTGCGGTCATATTTATTCATAAGAAGATATCCCTGCATAAACAGCCAGCGCCGCCGCCGATCTCAGAGAACGGCATGCGGATGACTTGTGTGGAACGGGTATATCCGGTTATGGGAACCATGGCCACGGTAAAGATTTATGGTCCGGATGAGATCACCGGCAAGGCTGCCGACAAGGTTCAGGACGTATTTCAGGATGTTCAGGATGTCTGCAATATTTTTGATCCCAAAAGCGAAGTTGCGCGGCTTAACGCCGCTGCTGCCGACAAGCCGTTCCGGTGTACTCAGATGCTTTGGGATCTGTTGCAGATTTCCCGGCGGGCTTACGAAATATCTGACCATTCTTTTGATATAACAGTCAAGCCGCTGATGGATGTCTGGGGATTTTACCGCAGCCGCGAAATGATGCCTTCCGAGCAGGAAATCAAGAACGCGATGACGCTGGTGGGGCTGAACAAGGTAATTTTTAATGACAAGGCGCATACGGTGAGTTTTCCCGTAAAGGGGATGGCGTTTGATCTCGGCGGTATTGCCAAAGGCTTTGCTGTTGACGCGGCGTCTGATGCCGTAAAGAGCATGGGGATCAATAGCGGCACTATAGACCTGGGCGGAAATATCTACTGTCTGCCCGCGCCGCCTCCCGCCAAAAGCGCTTACAGCATTGCGGTTCGCAACCCAATGAAAAAGAATGAGATCTGCGGTATCGTTGAAGTGAAAGACCAGGCGCTGTCAACCAGCGGAAATTATGAGCGTTATGTAATAATCGGCGATAAGCAGTATACTCATATTATTGATGCGAAAAAGGGCATCCCGGTCGCGGACATGCTGGCGGTGACGGTAATTACGCCGAAAGCGGTTGACGCCGACTATCTCTCCACCGCTATTTTTATCAACGGACCGGAATTCGCCGAAAAGATCAGGGCAAATTATTCCCGAACCTCATTTCTGATAATCCGCAGAAACGCGGAAAATTCCAGTCCGGAAGTCATCAAAATCGGCGGCATCTGGGGTAATATAAAAATCCGGGATTTAACGGCAAAATAACCTTTATACCGAATCGCAATCTTAGAGCAGGTAAAGATTGCGATTCGGTATTAATTTTCCGGTTTTATTGTTATTTCTACTTGAAAAAATCGTCTCATACGGCATCTTAAACAGGTGTTGTTTTTACAGAACGGGATGTAGCGCAGCCTGGTTTAGCGCGTTTGACTGGGGGTCAAAAGGTCGAGAGTTCGAATCTCTCCATCCCGACCATTTTTTCAGCCTTATTTGAGCTTAAAACAAGCCTCTTGAAGCAAATCACCGATTCCGAACAATTCCCATTGAATACCCTAAGTTACTACTGTTTTAAGCAGAATAACCCACCAATAGACCACCAATTTTTTGTGGGCAATCCGAAATTATACAAAGCATGTTTGGGGAATATTATGAAAAAGCTGTGTCACGGGGCGGGTTAAAATGGGCCACTCCGGGGCGGGTCAAAATGGGCCACTATTTTAATTAACTTTCGATAAATTATTTTTCAAATTGATATTTGTTTTAATCCGATAAATTATTTTTCAAATCTGTGATTGTCTTTA
>CAIKZE010000184.1 GCA_903831825.1 uncultured Lentisphaeria bacterium
CCCTTCTTTAATAGAGAACTCAAAATGTTCAATCTGATTTCGTTTGCGGATCAAACCATGATGGCTGGTCACCGGAAAAAACAATGTTTTTTTCAAATCTTAACATGCCGTCCTAATTTTGGAGAGTATTTCATTTTTTTATATAAAAATTTAAAACTAATTACGCTAAAACGGAGCAGGATCAAGAATATATTCATGAATACCACCGTGGACACCTTGACTTAGAATTGGTAGTGGCTTTAGAGCCGGTATAACACCAACTTCTAACTGACCATTAGGCATATCGGGAACGAACGGCGAAAAAAACAAAATTCTATTTAAAAACAAATTTATATTGCCATTTATTATTGCAGGGATACTACCTCTAGTCATTTGTGAAAACTTCTCTGGCGCACTGAAAGCTATAGAGTATGAATTCAAATAATCCCACTCTTTGTAGAGTGTTGAAGTATCTAAATCCTTAGATAAGGCTAACCCCCTTCGTATAAAAATATCATCGGTACTTAGCATAAATACATTTGGATGAATCGCCTTCCATGCCTCAATATGCTGATACTGTGATCGGAAAACAAGAATAGGCCAAAAACGGAAAATAAGAATCACCCAGGGTTAGCGTAAAAAACACCCATAGCTCGTAGTTTGAAGGTGCGAACCAAATCAAACCCCGGAGCTATGAGGACACAGTTAAAAACATACAAGGGATTTTATCCTTCTCTGTTATATAGAAACTTGAAGACATTCGAGTTGTCGCATACTAACAAGCTGAAGGGAGCGACCGAGAGCTTATTGGTGGTTCTTCCCCGTTAAAAAACATGGTTCAGGGTACTTTTGCGGACTCAGCAGTGGTGACATCGTCATGATGATCCCGTTTAGGAAAGTGATTTTACCGCATACCCGCCCTTCAGCGTTATTTAACAGGAGGGAATATGGCTAAATCGAAACGATCGTCATCAATGCCAAGCATTCATCCCAATGCTGCAGGCATTGATATTGGTTCTCGGTTTCATGTCGCAGCCGTACCAGTTGATCGAACCGAGGAACCCGTCAGGACATTCAAGAGCTTTACCGGTGATCTTCATGAATTGGCAAGGTGGCTTAAATCCTACCGTATTGAAACCATTGCCATGGAATCAACGAGCGTGTATTGGATTCCTGCGTTTGAAATTCTCGAAAGCTATGGATTTGAGGTTTTTCTGGTCAATGCTCGCGAAGCGAAAAATGTTCCTGGCCGTAAAACAGATATCAATGATGCCCAATGGTTGCAAAAATTGCATCAGTTCGGTCTGTTGCGGGCAAGTTTCCAACCATCTGAAAATATTGCCGAATTGAGAGCATATTTACGGCAGCGGGAAAGACTTAACGATTATAAGGCCTCGCATATCCAGCACATGCAGAAGGCGATGATGCAAATGAATATCCAACTGCATCATGTGGTATCAACAATTACAGGGAGAACCGGAATAGAAATTGTTCGGGCAATTGTCGCAGGGCAACATAACCCGGACGAACTGGTCAAGTTTCGTGATATTCGCTGCCATAATTCTGTAGAGGTCATGAAAGCAGCTTTAACCGGTAACTATAAGGCTGAACATTTATTTGCCTTGACCCAAGCCCTTGAACTTTTCGATATCTACACAGAGAAGATCGAAAACTGTGACCGTATCATTGCGTTAGTGCTTCAACGATTACAGCAATTAACGCCAGATCCTCAACAAACAATGCCTAAAGCAAAACATCAGGAGAGTAATAAAAATGCACCAAGCTTTGATGTTCGAGCAGCATTGTTCAATTTCATGGGTAAAGATCTGACCCAGATTCATGGGCTCGGTCCCTATCTTGCATTAAAACTGGTGGCCGAATGTGGTACTGACATGTCGCGATGGCCGACATCCAAGCATTTTACCTCATGGCTATGCCTGGCGCCTGGCAACAAAATTTCAGGTGGAAAAGTCCTGTCTTCCAGAACAAGGCGAACGGCAAGTCGAGCGACTGCCCTTTTGAGACTTGCTGCTACAGCCATTGGAAAAAGTGATACCGCTCTTGGTGCTTTTTACCGTAGGTTGGCATCTCGAACCGGAAAAGCAAAAGCAGTAACAGCAACGGCCAGAAAAATAGCAACCCTGTTTTACAACACGCTCAAATACGGTATGGACTACGTAGACAAAGGTGCAGACTACTATGAAACCCAATATCGGGATAGAGTTCTTATCAATTTGCGTCGACGGGCGGATGCATTTGGATTCACTCTACAAGAAAAGGTTTTACCGGGTATTGCAGTGGAAGTTTCTTAGGAAAGCTAACCATGTACAATAAAGTTAAGCAACTTTCCCGAGAAGGCTTAAGTATTCGCCAAATCAGCCGAAATACCGGCTTGGACCGAGTGACTGTCCGCAAGTACCTCCGCATGACCGAGGAGGAATTCAGTGATTTCCTTGCTCAACAAAAGCAGCG
>CAIKZE010000185.1 GCA_903831825.1 uncultured Lentisphaeria bacterium
GTCAGCAACGGTATAAGGTATGCTGGATTCAATCAGCGCTTCTTCGATAAGCCTGGTCATCGGGCTCGCGCGGTATAAAATCGCAATATCTTTATATGGGACTTCGTGGAAACTGTTCGTTTGTCCGGTATGCCTTGCGATAAATTTAGCTTCGGCAGCGTCATCTTCGGCCTGTTGAGAGAAAGTCTGACTGTCTAAATCGTTGGCAGGTTCCATCTTTGGTCCTATAGTTTTAATCAGAGAGTTGCAAGCAGTGAAGATGGAGAAATCAGAACGGGAATTCTCGGTCAGCATGAACGTCTGCGTGCCGGGGAAATGACCGGCGAAATTATTGAGGAACATTCTATTGCCGCCTTGCGATGTGTAAATTGCCTGATCCGGATCGCCGGCGACGCACAGATTCTTGTGCTTGCCCTGGAGCAGCATGAGCAAATCAAACTGGGCTTTATTTACATCCTGGAATTCATCAACCTGAATACACTGCGCGCGATCCTGCGTTTCATCCAGCAGATCTTTGTTGAGCTTTAGCAAAAACAGCGCGAAATATAGAATGTCGTCAGTGTCCAATGCCCCGTGTTCGAGTTGTTTCATCAGATAATAAATGAAAATCTCATTCCCGGCGTAACTGATATCCAGATTGAGATCATCTGCAATATCAGGCGTAACTGCCCGATGCAGATGCTGCACGTAATCAAGCCGGCCCTTGACCATGGATATGTGCTCAAGCATCTTGCCCGGCGGATATTTGTCGGCTGACACGCCCAGGTCGGCATAGACTATGCGCAGCAGCTTAAGCTTGTTATCACTGTCTATGGCTATAAATTTATTTGGGAAAGGCGTCCGGTAGATATTATGTTTTACGATATTGAAGCAGAAATTGTGAAAAGTGCAGATGTCGGACAGCAGGTATTTGCCAGTTAGCTCGGTTGTCCATCTCCGCATCGCCATCATCAAGTTTTCATTGAACGTAAAGGTTAAAATGTTCCGCTGGTCAACCCCGCTCTGGATCAAATGGCATAACCGGGTAACCATAAGCTTCGTTTTGCCCGTTCCCGGACCGCCCAATACCCGCACATAACCCGTCGCCACCGCCGCCTGCTTCTGCACTATGTCAAGGCCGTTTATTACATTCATGATCGTGTTCCTTTTGTTTCTTATATTCCGTGATGGACTCAGACTATAATCGTGTCATGTAAATAAATACAGACGGCAGGCAACGGCTCTCAGGTGTTCCCATGACAGTATAAACCCGTGGAACCCGCAGCATGTGTCGGTACTTATGCGCGGCGATAGGCGCATGGACAGCATGCATTTTATTTATTACATGGGGCCAACAATAAATACAGGAGCTTGCGATCAAGAATAAACAATATCCACGGAGGGAAACAAATGAGAATGACGTGTAAAGAATGCGGCGAAAAATATGATGACGACGATTACACCGACAAAGACGATGTGGCGGCTGATATCTGCCCGGATTGCCAGGAGACCGATGAAGCTGCTGATGAATATTGGATCGATGGTGATGCCGATGAAATCTTCGACGATGAGCCGGACGAGCCGGACTGGGATAAGTGTGCCGATGATGAATGTGATTCTCATGATCTGGAGGATTACGAAATGGATTAGCCATGGAGGCCGCCGCATGATTTGGGTGTCCGCAAGTTGAAGCATAAAGGGTGATTACCGGAGAGCCTGATCAGCTCTCCCGGTTAAGATACTGCCAGTACATAGTTCCGGCAGCAGTTATTCCGATCCGCTGTTAACCATGCTTTTCCATTTAAGCATGAAGCAGATTTTTCTGATTCTATCGCGTCAATCGCCTGTTTTTTCATTGGTTTCAACCCAGTCGTCATGGTCGATTTTAATGCTTTGTGGCTAACCCTGCTGGTGCGTATTTTGTTGATACTCATCACGCAATCACGGATTGATTCATTATAAATTTAAAATTTACTTGCCTGCATTATTTCATAGTTCAAATCGCTCTCATCAAACCAAAATCAACAAAAGGAAACAGGCAACATGAACTATGGAACTGAATGTATCAACTTTAACCGGCAGCAGCAGGATACGCTCGAGGTAATGCTGTCGGGGCGGAACGTATTTGTAACAGGCCGCGCCGGCACGGGCAAAAGCGCCATTGTCCATCAATTCAAACGGATGTGCAACCGGCAACTGGTCTGCCTGGCTCCGACCGGCATGGCGGCCATGAACATCGGCGGAGAAACCATCCATGGCTTCTTCAATCTTGAGGTTGGCGTACTTACACCGGCCAATATATTTAACAACCTCAATGAGCGCCAGGCGGAAATGCTGCAAGCGGTCGAAGTGATACTCATCGACGAGATATCCATGGTCCGCAGCGACTGTCTGATGGCGATGGATGCCGTACTGCGCCATTTGAATCGGATGGATCTGCCGTTTGGCGGGAAGCAGATCATCGTAGTCGGCGATTTCTGCCAGCTGCCGCCGGTGGTCACAGACTGGCAGATCAACGAATATCTGGAGTCGGAACTGGGCGGCATTTTTGCGTTCAATACTCCGGCATGGCGGTTGGCGCAGTTTGAGATTATTTACCTCAATACGATTTTCCGCCAGACTGATCCGGTTTACCTGAATATCGTCAACTCGATCCGGTCCAGAGAGATCGTTTACTGTCAGGAAGTGATGCTGTATGAACGCGCCCGGCGGGATGATTTTGCGATCAAGGTCGAGGACAGCCATCTGCGGGAACTGAACCAGCTATGCTACCGGCCGGGACAGGCTCCCCCCCCAGACGCGGTATATCTCTGCTGCACCCGGCGCAATGCCGAGATATACAATGAAATCGCGCTCAGTTCACTGCCGGATGTCGGTCTGCCTTGCCAGGCAACCTGTCTCGGGTGTTTCCCGGAGGAGGCGCGGCCCAATAACAGTAATCTGGTCATCAAGCACGGCGCGAAAGTAATGCTGCTGGCGAACCGGCCCGGTGCATATGCCAACGGCGATATCGGCACGGTCGTGGATTACACCGGCGGCAGCAACCCCCAGGTGAATGTGAGGCTCTTGAATGGAATCACGGTTACTGTCTGTCGGACTTTATGGTCATATTACATTTATGACCTCGAGGTCGATGGCAACGGTAAAAAGCACATTACCCAGCGGGAAGCGGGACGCTATATTCAACTGCCCTTGGCTCCGGCCTATGCCCAGACGATCCATAAATCGCAGGGTAGGACATTGGATGCGGCCCATATCGTTCTGGGGCAACGTGGATGCTTTGCTGCCGGGCAGCTTTATACTGCACTGACACGGTGCCGGGACCTGAATAACCTGACGCTTGACCGCCCAGTGTGTGAATCCGACGTCATCGTGGACGACAAGGTATTAACGTTCTATGCCGGGATTGAACAAGCGCAACTGTCAGCGGTGACACCTTTGTTATAGAAATTTGATGGATTAATCTTATCGGTTCTTTGGGAGGCCATCGCGGCTTCTCAGGGAACGACTAATCAGGGGATATAAAATTATGACAGTTTCTTACTTAGCGCGGCCGGAGCTGTTTTTATACGCAAGCTCTCATGAGGATAGACGCGGATTATTCGCGTCCCAAAGGCTTGTCAGGGGAGAGATACTCGGGGCTATAAATAAGCACATATAGCCGAAATCATGAATGAAAACGTCCGATGAAAATAATAAAGGAAACCAAGCGAATCAAGACCGATAATCATGGATTCCGCGATGTATTTAATGCTTAAATTGATACCCACGTTGCTGACTACGATTACGCACAGCCACAAAGGCCAGACAACAAGGCGGACAATGCCGCCAGCACAGTAACGCATATCGGTGATGAC
>CAIKZE010000186.1 GCA_903831825.1 uncultured Lentisphaeria bacterium
CGTACGGCAGGCATTGCAAAACTATCGGGAATTTCAGGAACTGTGCAAAACCTTGATTGATTATTCGCTGGAGCTGGCTAATTTAACTGACAAAGAGAATGGTTCTTGACTGTTGAGAACTCGGTACTCTCAAGTAATATAGCAACATTACAAAAAAACAAAGCCTTTGAAAAATTTTTACGAAGCTCAATTAATAAAGCAAAATGCATACAGGCCATGCACAAAAAATGAAATTATAAGGTTTTCCGCATATTTTGATTAATTTTTGGTAAAATTAATCATTTTTTTTAAAATTTGTTTTGCCATCATCGGAAAGTATGCTAGAATAGCTATAGCATTTCTTTGGTTGGCCTTATTTAGTTTTCCATAAAATAAGGGAAAAGTATTATTAAACAGTCAAAACAGGGAAGGGTAAAAAATGGCAGACGATAGTTCAAAAACGGTATCGCTTCCAGAAATCCAAAGCCAGGATTTCGAGAAGAAACTCGAGGTCATCGAAAAAAGCATCTCCAGAATCGACCAAATCCGGAAAAAACAATTTTTTGTTACTATTTGCGGAATGATCCTGGTTATTCTGGTAATGGCGGTTTTCGTTGCAAGCCTAACGGATTTTGTAAGAAATTATAACTCTCAACAGCTTCTGGAAGAAATCACTAAGAACTCAACCATTATCACTCACAGTCCGGAACTCCGCGTCCTGAGCCGCGATTTCCAGGAAATTTTCATTCCGAATTTCAAGAAAGAGCTTTCAGCGTCTCTGGAAGCCGGAATGCCTGGATTCAAAGAAGAAGTATTCAAATCCGCGAAAGATATTGAATCCTATCTTCAGCAGGATGTCCGGAACAAAGTCCTGTTCCGCCTTTCCGAAGCCTTGAACAAGGTTGAAAAGGACATCCTGAGCAAGCATCAGAATCTCACCGCCCAGGAACTGGAAAAGGCTTTCAATGAAGTAAATACTCACTTCATTGATGAACTTACCACTATTCTGGACAAGCGAGTGGCTGCAACCAAAGAAAAACTGGTTATGCTTGATGAGAGCTTCAAGCGTTTCAAGGACACTCCTGAATATGTTGATTCCCAGAAAATGGGTACCGGCGAAATTGAAAACAAGCTATTGGAAACTTTCCTTGAGCTTTGGATTTATCATTTAAATCCGCAAAGAGGCATGGAAACCGCATTTGAAGCTAAAGGAGGAAAGTAATCATGAGTAACAATATTAACGAGAGAATTGAAAAACTCTATCAAGCCGTATCAAAAGAGGAAAAGAATTTTGTTTCTTCCCTCAACAAAGCGCTGGGATTCTATTTGGTAATTATTATTATTCTAGCCAGTTATACGGTATTTCTGAATATTAAGATCAAAGAATTGGCAACTCCTTCAAACCTGGCGATTGCCCTGAACACAAAAATTAAGGATACTATCCCGTTTTTTACCAAGCAGATTAAGGAGCAAATGAAGCCGGGCGCAAAGCAATTGGCCGACAAGACGATTGAAAGTATTCATGCGCTCATTCCCAAATCTACTGAATTTGCAAAAACTCAGATTGACTTTTACCTGAATGATATTATGTCTCAGGTGGAAAATAAACATCTGGGCGTACTGCAGAAAATTTTTGAGTCCAGTGTTGATGAGGCCATGAAAGACAAAGATATCGTCCAGGATAAGAATCTTGGCAAGGCTTTGGCTGCTCAAATCACGGCGAAAATAGATGATGAGCTAAAAAATGTTATTAATAACGAAATGCTCGACTCTATAGACAAACTCCGCATGGATATTGAATCACTCAGAGCAAAACCGGTAAAACTCATGACCAAAAATGAATATGCCGAAAGATCATTTCTGGTTTACTGGCTGTATCTGGTGAATAATGCCCAGCCCGGAGAGAGCAATTTTGCCGATGTATTAAACACTCTGACCCGCGCATCCGAAAATATCTGCAATAAGGCATCCAGTGTCGTGGCGGATATTGAAGTAAATACGGCAACCTCTGCCGCGGAAGCTGTTGCTCCCAAAGCAAAGAAGTCTGTCGTTCACTAATCTGTTTTCATTACACAAAAAAAGAAAAGCCGGGATTTCCCGGCTTTTCTTTTTCCCGCTATCCACTCTTATTCGTACAATATTATACCGAATCGCAATCTTTACTTACTTTAAGATTGCGATTCGGTATTAATCAACTTTAAATTTCGACGATGCCTTCAAATGCGGTTGTCGCCGGGCCGGTCATATAAACGTTATTATCTTCCGCCCATTCGATTTCAAGGTCTCCGCCGCGCAGATGAACAGTTACCTTGCGTCCGGTAAGCTTGTTCAACACGCAGGCCACGACTACAGCGGATGCGCCGGTGCCGCAAGCCAGAGTTTCTCCGGCGCCGCGTTCCCATACCCGCATCTGAACTTCAGTCGGAGAAATTATTTTGACAAATTCAACATTGATTTTTCTGGGAAACATTTCATGAATTTCAATTTGAGGACCATCCGTCAGAACATGCCCGTCCGTGATTTCGTCAACAAAAAATACCGCGTGCGGATTGCCCATTGACACGCAAGTCATGGTATACGCTTTGCCGGATGGCAGAACAAGCTTTTCGCCTACAACTGTATCCTTGTCAATATTTACCGGGATAAACAGCCCTTTCAGCCGGGGTTCGCCCATATTGACTCTGGCTGAAGAGAACTCTCCCCGGGCGTCACGGCTGATGGTGATCTCCAGGATTCCGGCTCCAGTCTGGATTTTAATGATGTTTCTGCTGCCGGCATATCCATGGTCGCAGAGATATTTTGCAACGCAACGGATAGCATTGCCGCACATTTCCGCCTCTGAACCGTCAGAGTTAAACATCCGCATCTGAAAATCCGCCTTATCATGCTTCAAAATAAGGACAATGCCATCGCCGCCGATACCGAAATGGCGGTCGGACAGCGCAGGAGCCACCGCTTCAGGATTCGGAATCAAGCCTGGATTGGCAATGCAGTCAAAATAAATATAATCATTGCCTAAACCATGCATCTTTGTAAATTGCACTCTCATTCACTTTCTCCGATTATACTGTTTACCAGTTCCGCATTACTTAATTTCCGGCGCGCCAACTTAGCCTGGCCTTTATAAATCAGAACCTCGGCCGGCATCGGACGCAGATTATAAACCCCGCCCATCGCATAGCAATACGCGCCGGCATTCTTGATCGCCAAAAAGTCTCCTTCACGAATTTCCGGCAATTCGCGCTGCTCGGCGAAACGGTCGCCGGTTTCGCAGATATTGCCGCAAACGTCATAAACTTTCGGAGACCCTGACGGATTGCTCAAATTCAATACTTCGTGATATGCGCCGTAAAATACCGGGCGGATCAATTGCGGAAATCCGGAATTGCACCCGGCAATCAGTCGCGAATTGTTATTCTTCAGGGTGTTGACTTCGACCAGCAGATATCCGGCTTCGGCAACAATGAATTTACCCGGTTCAAAGTACATTTTCAAATTCTTGCCGTAACTCTTGCAGAATTCCGCAAACAGCCTGGTGATTTCGGCTCCCATCGCCACATAATCAACCCTTGTTTCATCCGGCTTGTACGGGACTTTGAAGCCGCCGCCGAAATCCAGAAATTCCAGATCCGGAAAGTTTGCCGGTGTTGCCAGCGCCATGATGTTCTTCATGCTCTTGAACACGGATTCCGTATGCTGCAAGCCGGAACCGGTATGCTCATGCAGCCCGATAACGGTCAAATTATGCTTCCGGACAATTGTTTTGGCTTTTTCAATATCTTTCAGCAGAATACCGAATTTGGCCAGATCGCCGGCGGTCATCAGTCCGGCGGCTTCGCCGTCAACCACATCCGGATTAAAGCGCAGACAGAGCCGGCTGCCGGAATACTTTTTGCCGAACCGTTCCAGTTCGGACAGCGAACCGATATTCATCAGTACCCCGTGCTTGACGACTTCGTCAACTTCCGCCGCAGTCATATTGTTGGCGGTATAAATGATCCGGTCTTTCGGGAATCCGGCTTTCAGCGCCAGCAGCACTTCCGCCGGGCTGACGGTGTCCAGCGATGCGCCCGCCTCGTTCAGCATCTTCAGCAAACTGAAGTTATAATTAGCCTTCATGGCGTAATGAATTTTCAGTTGCGGCCACTTGATATAATTATACAAATCATTGTAGCGCTGAACAATCATGTCGCCGTCATACACAAACAGCGGGGTTCCGTACTTTCCCGCCAGTTCCAGCAATAAACTTCTTTCCAGACTCATTTTCTTCTTTCTTTTGTGATTTATATATAATTAAAATTCTTTAATTCTGTCAAACAGGAATTTTTCACGATTGCAGGCTTTAAACAACTGCGTCTCATTTATAACAGGAAATCACCGCCATCAGTTCCAGCGGCTCCTGGCTTATGCACTTGATCGAATGTCCGCTGCCGTCTCCCGTCAGAATCGTATCGCCGACGTTCAATACGGACTTATGTCCGTTGTCATCTGTTTCGCCGGAGCCGCGCAGAACGACAAAAACTTCTTCCTCGTCCTCGTGCTTATGAAACCCGATGCTGCTGCCCGGTTGCAGAGTCAACTTGGCAAACATCCGGTTGCTGGCCTTCATTTCAGTTCCGGGATGCCAGTAATGTTCGATTTTAACGCTGCCTTCGCCGCCGCGCATATTTTCTTTTATGTCAAATTTATATTCCCCGGATCTTCTTATCATAATAATACCGCTCCGTGATTTAAAAATATATGTTTAAAAACGTTATCTAAAATAAATCCTAAAGAGAAAATATATACCCGATTCTAAAATTTTTCTATTCATCTGGAAAATTTTTACTGCCAAGATAAGGATTTAAGGCAGATCGTTTGAAAAAAATCTATCGCGTAACATGTGTCCATTGGGCGGAATAATTACTTGAATTTAACTGTTATTAGAGTATAATCTATAATGTTTTCTGTTTTTAAGGAACCATGTGCAAATCATGGACTGGTCCGCAACTGTGTATGACGTTAAAATGTCTGAAGTCAGGAACTTGCAGAAAACTTCTCCGTCTATTTGACGAAACTGGCGGGGAATCTTTGGAGTAGTGCGTTACTCACTAAACAAAGGGAATAAAATGAATATGGAATTGTTATCCGGACATAGTCCGGAAGTATTGTTTTTCGCTGCCGGAAGTGAACCGGCGGCGGCTGATATATCCAGCCGAATGCTATACCTGAATAAAATAAAATCTTGCTGTCCGGCATCTTTAACTGTTGTGCATCCTGGTTTTAAAGTTTTTTTTAGAGGAGTTTGATGATGCAGCCGGGACATGGAGGAAATATTTTAAAGTATGCGGAAACGGCGGGTTGCGCGCGGGAGGATATTCTTGATTTCAGTTCCAGCATCAACCCGCTGGGGCCTCCGGAATTTTTGCGCGGCGCGATCAGCCGCGCAGTGGAAAGTTTAGTTCGATATCCGGACCCGGCTGCCGGCAAACTGACTGAAGCTGCCGCAAACGTTTTTGCCGTTGCCCCGGAACGGATTGTTGCCGGCAACGGTTCCAATCAGTTGATTTTCGCCATTCCCCCTGCTCTGAAAATCAAAAAGGCGCTGATTACGGCGCCTTCCTATATGGACTACGAAAGCAGTTGCCGCCTGGCCGGAATGGAGATTGAATATTTCCCGTTGGAAGAGGCGGATAATTTTGTTGCGAATCCTGAAAAACTGTCTGCCGCATTGCAGCCGGAAATGCTGGTTTTCATCGGGCATCCGGGCAATCCGGCGGGTACGGCGATGAAACCGGAAACCATACGGAAACTGGCCGGAAAACATCCAGATGCGATTTTTGTCATTGACGAGGCATTTGCCGATTTCGGCGTTGCTGATTTTTCGCTGCTGCCGGATGTTCCGGAGAATGTGATTGTGCTGCGTTCGCTGACCAAATTTTTTGCCGTCCCCGGACTGCGCATCGGCTTTTGTTGCGCGTCGCCCGCGCTTGCCGGAAAAATCCGGGAATATGTTCCGGATTGGTCGGTCAATGCCATCGCCCAGGAAACCGGGATCAAACTGCTGCGGGATACCGCGGAATATTCACGCCGCACGATTGAAAACAGCAATCATTTGCGGGAACGGCTTTCAGCTCAACTCGCGGCGGTTCCCGGACTGAAAGTATATCCGGGAGTTGCCAATTATCTGCTGGTGCGCCGTCAGCATGGCGGTAAAGATTTTTATGAACGTCTGTTGAAGGAATACCATATTGCGGTCAGAAACTGCGGGAATTTCCGCGGACTGGATGAGAACTATTTCCGGATAGGGCTCCGGGCGGAAGAAGAAAATGACCTGCTTGCGGCCGCGGTCCGCAACGTGCTTGACGTTACCGTCAAACCGACTGGAGTTTATCTGAAAAAAACGCGGCGCACCCCTTCGTTGATGTTGCAGGGAACCTGTTCAAATGCCGGGAAAAGCATTCTGACTGCCGCGTTCTGCCGGATATTGTTGCAGGACGGCTACGATGTCGCGCCGTTTAAAGCGCAGAATATGGCGTTGAATTCCTATGTCACGCAGGACGGCTGCGAAATGGGCCGCGCCCAGGCGGTGCAGGCCGAAGCCTGCCGCCTGTCTCCGGACGTGCGGATGAATCCGGTGCTGCTCAAACCCTCAAGCGACAGCGGCTGTCAGGTGATTGTGCTGGGCAAGCCTGTCGCCAATATGGAGGCGCGCAAGTATTGCACCGCTAAAACGATGTTGTTTGATACCGTGAAATCTACCTATGATTCCCTGGCAAAAGATCATGAAGTGATTGTGCTGGAAGGCGCCGGCAGTCCGGGCGAAATGAATCTGAAACATGCGGACATTGTCAATATGAACATGGCGCGCTATGCTGAAAGTCCGGTGCTGCTGATCGGGGATATCGACCGGGGAGGAGTTTACGCCTCTTTCATCGGCACGGTGGAAACTTTCGAGCCGTGGGAACGCGATTTGCTGAAAGGTTTTATCGTAAACAAGTTCAGAGGTGACGCCACGCTGCTGACTGAGGCGCATGATTACGTCTGTAACTTCACCGGCAAACCTGTTCTCGGGGTTGTCCCCTATCTGAAGGACCTGGGGTTGCCGGAAGAAGATTCCGTGTCGTTTTCTTTCACGCGCCCCTGTGAGAAATTCGCGCAGACGATTGATGTGGCGCTTATCGCGATGGATCATATTGCCAATTTTACCGATTTTACGCCGTTCGAGATCGAGCCGGACGTCAATGTCCGGAAAGTGCGGAAATTAAATGACCTGGGCAATCCCGACCTGATAATTCTGCCCGGCAGCAAAAATGTGATCGGCGATATGGAAGTTTTGCGCCGCAAAGGACTTGACGCGGCGATTAAAGCGAAAGTAAAAGACGGCGCCTGGCTGGCCGGGATTTGCGGCGGACTCCAGCTTGCCGGAGAAACCGTGGAAGACCCGCACGGCTTGGAATCCCCCATTAAAAGCACCCCCGGCCTGGGCTTCCTGCCGTTGCGCACTGTGCTTGAAAAGGAAAAGATTCTGAAGCTTACCCGGGCGGCGCTGACCGCGAACAACCGTCAGGTCAGCGGCTACGAAATCCATCACGGCGTCACTGAATGCAGTAATGGACAACTCATCAGCATGCGCTCCGCCGCCGGCGAACCGGTGGGTTTTGCCTCCGGCAGAATCTGGCTTACTTATCTGCACGGCGTGTTTGACGATGATCTGTTCCGGCGTGAATTTATTGATATGATCAGAAGCGACCGCGGACTGCCGCCGCTGCATAAAGTCTATGCGGAATACAGTACGGAAAACGCCCTCAACCGGCTGGCCGATACGGTCCGCGGCAGCGTGAAACTTCAGGAAATCTACAAAATCATGGGACTTGACTGATATGGAACTTATGTTTATTCTGGGCGGCGCTCTGCTGTTTGATCTGCTGCTGGGAGACCCGCGGGTGCCGTATCACCCCGTGGCGGTAATCGGCGGATCGGCGCTGACGCTGGAAAATTACGCCAGACAAATTATGGGCGGAACTTTCATTGCGGGAATGCTGTGCGCCTGTATCATTATCGGAATAACCACGCTGATCGCGTTGGCGCTGGTTGCGGCGGCATTGCAAATAAGCGTTAACCTGAGTGTCGCGGTTGCCGCGTTCTGCGTTTATGTCACGATTGCGCCGCGCAGCCTGGTGATGCATGCGGAAGCGGTCAAGCGGCCGCTGCTGGAAGGAAATCTGGAAGGCGCGCGGGCGAAAGTCGCGATGATCGTCAGCCGGGATACCAGTGTGCTGGACGAGCGCGGCGTGGTCCGTTCCTGCGTTGAAAGCCTGGGCGAGAATGTCGTTGACGGGGTTACTGCCGCATTGTTTTTTGCTTCTGTCGGCTGGCTGTTGTGGGGAATTCCGGGAGCCGCCGCGGCAGCCTGTTTTTATCGCGCCTCAAACACCCTTGACGCCACCTACGGCTACCGCAATGAACGCTATCATTATTTCGGAACTTTTGCCGCAAGACTGGATGACGTGTTGAATTTTATCCCGGCCAGATTAACTTTAGTTGCGGTATTTCTGGCATCGCTGATCGGCGGATTCCGTCCGTTCAATGCGGTCAGATGCGCCTGGCGCGACCACGGCAAGCATCCCAGCCCGAATTCCAACTGGGGCATGGCGGCATTCGCCGGGGCACTGGGCGTCAAGCTCGGGGGACGGACTTTTTATCATGGACAATGGGAAGAATATCCGGAATGGGGGATTGAATTTGAGCCGCTGACGGTTAAACATATAGCGCGGACGCAACGGCTGGTAATTCTGGTGACGCTGACGTTTGCCGCGCTTTGCGTGATCGGCGCGATGATTATAAAGGCAATATAAATAAGAAAGACAGGGAATTCAGGAGTCAGAATTCAGGAGTCAGAATAAATGACAATAACAGCAAGAACATTTGAAGAATAAAAAACAGAATGACAATCAGTAGCAAAACTAAAAAAGTAATCCTGATCAGACACGGCTCGCTGGATGAGCAGTATGACGGCTGTTATATCGGCTCGACCGACCTGCCGCTCAGCAGTAAGGGCATGAGGGAAGCGGAAGCCTTGGGCCGGTTCCTGAAACAGTTGGATATCAACTGCGTCTATGCCAGTCCTTTGCTGCGGGCCAGACAAACGGTTGAGGTGGCGTTGCGCTCATTGCCGGACGTTCCGGTAATCTATGAGGATTTGCTGCGGGAAACTGATTTCGGCGCATGGGAAAAACTGACCTTCGCTCAAATTTGCGAACAATATCCTGACATGATCGAGCCGTGGAGCCGCCGCGATTGCGAATTCACTTTCCCGGGCGGGGAAAATGTCGGGGATTTCTACGGCAGAATCCGCCGGATCAAACAGCAGTTGCTCGATTCGGCAAGCGATAACATCGCCATCGTTTCGCATGGCGGCATTATCTTGAATTTAATCAGCGATATCCTGGATATCGGATCGCATAAAGCGTGGTCGCTGAAAGTGGACCGGGGATCGGTCTCCACCTTGAGCCTGTTTGAAAACGGCGCCGGGGTTTTGAACTCGTTGAATTTTAAACCTATTGAATATGGATTTTAATTATGGCAAATGTTATCTTAATCACCGGCGGCGCCAGAAGCGGCAAAAGCGCTTACTCTGAGACGCTGGCAAAGTCGTTCAACGGCTCCAGGGCATATGTCGCCACTTGTCCGGTTATGGACGAAGAAATGGCCCGGCGCGTGGAACGTCACCAGCAGCAGCGCAAAAATGACGGCTGGACCACCATTGAGGAAGAACAAGACCTGGCCGGAATAATCCGGAAATCAGTTCAATACGACACTATTCTCGTTGACTGCCTGACGTTATGGGTCAACAACCTGATGTATTATGCTGAACAGGCCGGGACGGCGATTACGGAAGACCGGATGATGGAAATATGCGAGGAATTGAAATGTGCCTGCATGGCGCATCCCGGCAATATTATCTTTGTGATAAACGAAGTCGGTTGGGGCATTGTTCCGGATAATGCGCAGGCCCGTCTGTTCCGCGACCTGTCCGGACGCTGTTCGCAGGGAATCGCCCGGTTTGCCGCCAAAGTAGTGCTGGTGGCCTGCGGCATTCCGCTGACCTTAAAAGGATAAAGCAGGAATCAAATAAGGAACTATCAGGAATTTGAAAAGTTTTTCAAAGGAAATAAAAAGAAGCAGTTCAAGAGAGAATGAAATACAAGAACGGAAAAACAGAATATGGGAAGAAATGTAAGTTAAATCTTTCAATCCCATTATTCCCATTATGACTTCTAAAATACTAAAATAAGGATTTTAACAAAATGAAATTACTGCAACAAACGATTGATGCGATTGAACCGCAGAGCCAGGAATACCGCAAACTGGCGGAAGAACGTATTCTGGACCTGACCATGCCGCGCTGGGCGCTGGGCCGGGTGCTGGACTTGGCGGTGGACCTGGCCGGCATGACCAGATCGCTCCACCCGCAAGTCAAACAGAAAAATATTGTGCTGATGGCCGGCGATCACGCGATTATTGCCGAGGGCGTGTCGGATCAGCCGAAGGAAGTCACCTTGCAGATGATTTACAATTTCATCCGGCGCGGCGCAGGAATCAATGTGCTGGCCGCCAATGCGGGGGCCAGCGTCACCGTCGTGGATATGGGTGTTAACGGTTCGCTGCAGGACCTGGTTGACGCCGGCAAAATCATTTCCAAAAAAATCGCGTATGGAGCCAATAATTTTGCCAGAGGCCCGGCCATGACCAGGGAACAGGCGATTGCCGCGCTGGAGGCTGGAATCGAGGTTGCCAGACAGTTGTCGCCGTCAACCGATATTTTCGGCACCGGCGAAATGGGCATCGGCAATACCACGCCCAGTTCCGCCATTATCGCGGTGCTCACTGGCGTCAAGGATATCGCTTCGGTAGTTGATCGCGGCGCGGGACTTCCCAGCGCGAAACTGCCGCTCAAAATTGATGCGATAAAACGCGGCATTGAACTTAATCAGCCCAATCCCGCCGACGGCATTGATGTGCTGCATAAGATCGGCGGCTATGAGATCGGCGGCATTGCCGGGCTTATTCTCGGCGCGGCGGCATTGAAAAAACCGGTCGTCGTGGACGGCTTCATCTCCACCGCCGGGGCGCTGATTGCTCATTCGCTTTGTCCGGCCTCCGCCGACTACATGATCGCCGCTCACGGCAGCATGGAACGCGGCCATCAGCCGATGCTTAAGCTGTTGAACAAAAAACCGCTGCTGGACCTGAATTTGCGCCTGGGCGAAGGCACCGGCGCGGCGCTGGCAATGAACATCGTGGATGCCGCCGTCGCCGTAATGACCCAGATGGCGACCTTCTCCAGCGCCGGAGTAACGGACAAGGGGCTGTAAAGGCGCACAGCGTGCGCCCGCGAGCTTAGGAATTGAACGCAGTTCAAGGAGCAGCGAGGCGAAAGCCGCCCGGCGACTGAGGGTATCCGCTTGCGGATATTACGGCCGTACAGGCCACGATTACCCGCCCCAAAGGCGAAATTTATTTGGTTATGAAGTTCTATTAAATGAGGTTCCATTATGAGAAAACTTTTCGCGGTAATTACGATGCTGACGGTTCTGCCGGTGCCGGGCTTTAACGCCACGGAAACGGATTTGGAACGCTCTAAACCGTTCATTCCGGTTGTCGGACTGATTGTCGGCGGAATCGCCTATGCGGTGGCATTGCTGTTGAATCGTTTTGCGCCGCATGGAGTGGCGGCGGTGGCGCTGGTGGTGCTGCTGGTGGCATTCTCCAAAGGGTTTCATCTGGACGGCCTGGCCGACTCCGCCGATGGTTTCATGAGCAGCCGTTCTAAAGAAAAAATGCTGGAAATCATGCACGACAGCCGGATCGGCGCGATGGGCGTGTTCGCCATGCTGGCGGTGCTTGGCCTGAAGACCGCCGCGCTGGTTTCGCTGCCCGCCGCCATGTTGCCGTCAACCGTGCTGCTGGCGGCGCTCTCCGGACGCTGCGCCATTGTCATTTACATCTATTTTTCCCGCTACGCCCGTGAAACGGGGCTGGGTTTGGTCATGTTCAAACGCCAATCGCTGCTGACCTGCCTGTGGAGTCTGACCGTGATGGTCGCCGCCGCCTGGGGGCTGTTCGGCATAAACGGCCTGTACGCCGTCGCCGGTATTCTGCTGTTCATCTGCTGCTGGCGCTGGTATTCCAACAGTAAGATCGGCGGAGCCACCGGCGACACCATCGGCGCCGCCGAGGAAATCTCCGAAATGCTGATCCCCCTCATCCTCTCCATCTGCTGCCGGTAAAGCCTGATTGATATGCTTCAAGTTGTCCTTTGACATTAGCTGGTATCAGTGTGCAAACAAGGAGTGTAGTATAATAATAAAAATGCCGAGAACAAATGGCATGAATCGTTGCTTATCTGTACGAGTGGTTAACAAACACAGAACAAATATTGCCAGTATATTAAAAAACGCAAAGCATGCAATTCCTCCGCTTTGCTCACATGATGCCATAAAGTGAACAGGAACAAATCCTAAACTCACCAAATCCAGCAAATATCCCATTCGTTTCGGAGAAAAACCTCTAACCGAAAACTTCAAATATTCAGGAATGTGCATGTACTATGTTATTGCCTAACAATTTATTAATATTTAAGATACGACAAAATATATGAGCTATAATGGTTCAACTCCCTATTGAACAAATTAATCGCGCTATATTGAAATTCAATAGAAACCTGACTGATTACTCTTTTTTTACCGCGCCGAAGGCCGCGAAACACGAGTTTTTGTGTAATAGCTCCACCTGGTCAAAGCCTACTTTTCTAAGCAGATCCAGTTGATAGGTTACCGGACGCGGGGAGTCTTCTTCCGCGATCAAGGCAAAGATTTTATTTTTAAACTCTTCGCCGCCAAGTGAACTCAAATATTCGCCATACCGTTCCCACATCATGCTTTGGACCGGGGCGGTTTCATGGGAGACTAAATCTGTTATCCAGACGCTGCCGCCGGGGGCGGTCAGCCGGTAAATCTTACTAAAGGTACTTTCCCAGTCCTGATCATCGCGCAAATGATGCAAAACGGCCGCCGCCAGAATGACGTCATAACTCTGCTCCGGCAGGTCGAGAGTACGAAAGTCGCCCTGAAAAGTTCTGACTGCGCCATGATTGACTGCGGCAATCCGGGCCTGCGCCCTTTCGAGCATGGGTTGGCTCAAGTCCACGAGATCGCAATCAAACGGTGCGGCCAGTTCAAGCAATTTTAGCGTATTGTTGCCAGCGCCGCAACCGATGTCCAGCACCCTGCGGATGTTGACGGTACTTGTGAACGCGGCCCGGGTAATCAACTCCATAGCGAGCGGCGCGTCAATCGTCGTGGTCTGTCCGGTTTCCAGGTTTGAGAAAAAATCAACATAATTGTCAAACCGCTTCCGGATGTCTTCTATGGTGGACTTGTTATGCATCTTTTCTCCATAATCAGCGTTTTTTATCCAGTGTTTTTTGGGGTTTTCTGCCTTTGGAGGGTTGACCTCCGTGGCAACCGTTCCATTTCCCGAGCAGCGGAACCCACTCAGGAGAAACCGCAAAACCCGGTCATGACGGAGCATGACCCTCCATGTAAAACCGTAAAACCAGTTTTTAAATTTTTAAAAGTTTTCTCTCAGATACCATAAATAGTTTTTGCTGTTGCGGCCCTTATTGAGAGTACTGGCGGATTGTTCCAGACGCTGAAAAATTGCGGTATATTCCGCTTCGCTGCATGGTTTTAGCGCCATCACCAGGGCGGCGGCCTGCCAGATCAGATCGTGCATCAGGTTAATCCTGCGCCCGTCGGGGCGGCGGCGCATGGCGGAGAAAATTTCCTCAAAATCGGGATCGTTAAGCGCCAGTTCCTGATGTTTGCTGAAAGTCGCAATCGGTTTTTCAATTATGAAAAAGAAAAACTGATACTCCGGCGGAAACTTTTTTAAATCCGGCGGAATGCGGTTGCCCCGGAACAAGGCGCGAATGGAATCATTATGCCAGTTCAGAACCCGGTTTTCATAAACAATATCAATCTCTTCGCGTTTGGGGATAAGCAACAGGTTTTGCGCATCCAAGTTATTGCCAAGCGATAACTTGGACAAATCCGGTTTGACTGAGTCTCCTAGTTCGCTTTTCAGCAAATCGCGCAAAGATGGGAACAAATCATCTTCGGAAATATCGTTAATCATTTGAGTATTGCTCATCTTCTTCTTTTCTTTCCCGGTTTTTGTTTGCCGGTCTTTAATTGCATCCGGCGGATCTGATACAAATCTTTCAACTTTTTATGATGTTTCGCCAGTTCGCGGTAGAAGTCAGGGTTTTGACTTTCGACCAGGTTGCGCAATACCGGCATCGGAATCGCGCCCGGCAGCGCTTCTCCTTCCCCCGGCATAAAATCCCAGGTGTGATTCTGGTAATCAAGCATGAAGATACCGTAAGACTGCGGCTCTTCATCCGGCTGGCTGTCGCGCAGATTTACAAACTCCACCGCGCTGTCATGGCAGCCGCATGACGGATTCAGGCAATGGTAATCAATCACGGTCAACGTCTCGCCGGCGACATCAACCTGCATGGGAACATCAAACGGGAAGACATCGCAATATGTGGTCAGTTCTCCTCTATTTTCAATTTCATTGAAGTTAAAAATATAGCAATGCTCTTCAAGTCTGGCATCCGCTGCCTGGCGATGTTTCAGATCAATGTAGCACATATAAAGCATTTCCCACTGTTTATCACCCATTGAGTCCAGAAATTGCTGCCGGATCACTTCAATTTTTTCATCTTCTATGAGCGAATCATCCGTCTCCGCCGCGACTTCACGGGAAAAAATATTCAAATCTATTATCAGCGGCGGCAGGCCCGGAACGTCAAATTTCAACGACATATCGCCGCAATTACAGTTAACCACCGGACAAACCGAAATCCTGAATGCAACTTTTTTACCATTAAAATCAAATTCCTGCAATTCATAATTATCCATAATTCACCATCTTAGTTTTTTATGTTTTTAGCGTTTATAAAAGCGCATGTACCAGAGATTCAACCTAATTTAACTCTTAAAGTGAATGAATCAACGGCGGAATTCAAGGTTTTTAATATCCCAACGGGATAGAAGGTTTATAGAAAATGAACGTAAAACATCTACGACCTCGTCGAGGTCGCACAATATAACTCCATTTGGTGCTATAAACGTTTGATGCCGTCGGCATCGGAATAGTTATCCGTCTCCGCATAATCATCTTGCTTTTGTCGCCGTTTATAATTTCAGGTAGGATTTAATATATTTGCGCGGCGACATGCCCAGATATTTTTTGAAAGTGCGGCTGAAATAGTTGCTGTCGGAAAAGCCGCATGCCAGCGCGGCTTGCGTAATGCCGGATTGAGCCTTGCCCAACAGTTTACAGGCCTGATCGATCCTGGTTTTATTGACATAATCCACCGGGGGCAGTCCGGTGATCTTTTTGAACATTCGAATAAAGTGCGGCTTGGACATGCCCGCGCGGCGGGACAGCATTGCCAGCGTATGCTTCTCGCGGTAATGCGTTTCAATATAAGCAATGGTTTCACCCAGGCGGTGATGGCAGTCCGCCGCGCCGTAATCCGTAACGGACGAATATTTTCTGGAAAGAAATATGATCACATCCAGCAGCAGCGATTTCAATTTAATCCGGTAGCCCGGCTGCCGCTGCTCGAGTTCCTGTTCAATCATTTTAACATAATCGTTCAACCGGCGCAACTCTTCCGGCGACAGATTGAGGCTGGACCGGTTCGCGCCGCCATGCAGAAGCGGCTCGATTTCGAACAGCACATTGTAGCCGGTTATTTGCCTCAGTTCGTCAAAGGGCAGCGCCAGGCGTTCGGGGACAAAAAGAATGTTGATTATCTTCAGCCTGTCCAGTTTGCTGAAACCGTGATATTCCGGTTTTCTGAGCACGAAAACATCGCCCGGCAGGAGGGGGCGTTCGCCGTAATTGTCCGTATAAACTCCCCGTCCGCTTTGAATAATCGCGATTTCGCAGAAATCATGACTGTGGACGGGAAATGAACCCTGCGTCAAAATGCCTTTCAGAACGACAATATCTTCCGGCCATGAATATTCAACGATTTTATTCATTTATGATAATTTTGTGCTTTTTATTGATAATATAGTCAAGGATTATTATGCTACTTACCGGTATAATATGTGTTAAAGAATTATGAATTACAAGGAATATCCTAAAAATGAAGACACTTATTGAAAAGAATAAAGCATTTATCCGTAAAGTTTTTGACGGCCAAGCCGACCGCCATGGTTTTGTCTGCCAGCCGTCGCAGATTCCGTTGTACGAGCGAGGCGATTATACGTTATCCGACCGGCCGGTCAAAGAATGGGTGCCGTTTGTCGCCGAAAATTTCCGGCGCAAAGCGGAAATGCTGGAAACCCTTCAGGATGACAGTGTGCCTGTCGCTTCGCTGATGACCGGAACGCATCTTTTTGCCCAGGCGTTCGGTTGTGAAGTTCACACCTATAAAGACAGTAATGCATGTGCGCTGCCGTTAGTCAATAATGCCGGGGAAGCGGATAAACTGGAACTGCCTGACCTCTGGAAAATCGAGTGTCTGCAACGGGTCTTTGAACT
The DNA here is from genome assembly GCA_903831825.1 of uncultured Lentisphaeria bacterium. Taxonomy (GTDB): domain Bacteria; phylum Verrucomicrobiota; class Lentisphaeria; order Victivallales; family Victivallaceae; genus CAIPAT01. The sequence continues at coordinate 16,591 of CAIKZE010000186.1, forward strand.
GGCCGAACTGGTGTTGAAGGAACTCGGCCCGGAAACCGCGCTGAGCCCCTGCGATCTGCAAAGCGGGTTTGACACTGCCAGCCTGATCTGGAACAAGGAGGATTTGCTGTGCGCGATGGCGCTGGAGCCGGAGGCCGTGAAGCGTTTGAGTTGGAAATGCGCGCAACTGCTGAAGACTTTCCTGATCGAATTCAGGAAAGAATTTCCGACGTTGAGCCCGTGTCATTGTCCCGGTTGCTGGACTCCGCCCGAACTGGGCCCGTGGCTGTCCAACGACGAATGCGGCACGATGAGCAGCGAAATGTTTGAAGAGTTCTGTCTGCCGGAGCTGATTGAATTGTCTGAAACTTTCGGCGGCCTGGGCATGCACTGTTGCGCCGATGCCGAGCACCAGTTCCCGAATTTCAAGAAAATTCCGAATTTCTATGGTTTCAACCGGTGTCAGGCCAAACGCGGTTATATGCCGCTGCTGGAGCATTTTGCCGGCCAAGTCAGTCCGGTTCATGTGCTGGCCTGGATTCAGGATGACGTCATCGAACAGTTGATGCGCAACGCCCCGCAAGGAACCAGATTCATTTTCAATCTAAGCGGCGCCGATCCCGAGACCGGAGCGCGCTGGCTGGATAAAATGCGGGCAATATAATTGAAAATTGAAAATTGAAAATGAGGAGCGAAATAAAGACAATTGAAATTGAGGAGCGAAATAAAGAAAATTGAAAATGAGGAACGAAATAAAGAAAATTGAAAATTGAGGAGCGAAATAAAGAAAATTGAAAATGATTTTCAATACAATTATACGCTTTTAAGATTATTCTTGCTTGTTTTAACGATACTTGCCAACAGGCGAATCAATTCCATGCAATATGGCTGAACAGATACAAAAATTTTATCATTTATATAGTTGCTGTCTTTGAGCAAACTCAACCAGTAATCGGTTTCATTTGCTTCTTTCAAAGCGATATTAATTTTACTGATAAAGTCAGGTTTTGACTGGGCATGTTCGGATTCTTTTACCAGAGCGCCAATCGCGGTACCGCTCCGCAAAATTTGTTTGGAAAGTACAAATTCTTTTTTCTGTAGTTAGATATTTATATAAATCTATTATTTTTAGCGCAAAAGCATATGATTTATTCATAACAACATTTTCTTGTTCAACGCCCATTTTCCATTCCAAGCTTTCAATTTTTATTTTTTTTAAATTTACCACATAAAAGTAATGAATCAACAGAGGGATGAAATAGCTTGTTCAACTTTTAAAGAGATATCCACGGAACTCATGAAATACACTGATTTTTAATTAATCTTCTCCGTTTTCAATTGTCTTTGTTCCTCATTTTCAATTTTCAATTTTCAATTTTCAATTTTCAATTTTCAATTTTCAATTTTCAATTTTCAATTTTCAATTTTA
>CAIKZE010000187.1 GCA_903831825.1 uncultured Lentisphaeria bacterium
AAAGATATCCTGTTGCAATCGGAAGTGAAATATTACCAGGCAGAGATAGCAAAAGAGCAGTCCGCTTATAATGCCATCTGTAAGCAATTAGAGGACAAAGATATCCTGTTGCAATCGGAAGTGAAATATTACCAGGCAGAGCTTCAGGAAACAAAAATTAAATACGAAAACCAAGTATCTTATTTTCTTAATGAAATTGTTTTTAGTGAGCAAAAGCACCAAAACCAGTTGACTCAAAGAGACAAAGAAATGCAATATCTCAAAGAACGATGTTTAGAATTGGAAGCGTTACTGAAACGGCGTATTTACCGTCTTGTCGGCAATGCTGATCATATATGGCAGAAATTAAAGAGAAAAACTTATTTTTATAGCGGAAAAGATTAATAATAAACTGAATATATATAACTTAGAGATTTAAAAATGTATTCCGAGCGGCCAATAGTATCTATCGTTATTCCGGTATATAATACGGAGACTTTCCTGAGACGTTGCCTGGACAGTGCCTGCGAACAGACATTGAAAAATATTGAAATTATTATTGTAAATGACGGATCGACGGATGGTTCTGGTGATATTTGTACAGAATTTTCAGTGAAAGACTCTAGGATTAAGGTGATTACCCATGAAAAAAATTTAGGCCCTTTTCAAGCACGTATTTCGGGCGTTGAAATTGCCACTGGAATATATGTTCACTTTGTTGACAGTGATGATTTTATAGCATTGGATTGCGAAGAAAAGATATGGGCCAACAGTCAAGATGCGGCCTATGATATAATAGGGTTTAATGCCGTCTTCTTCAGTTCGCAATCAGCGGAAATAGATCCGCTTTACGAAGCTCGCATTAATCGATCAGAAGAATTGACTTTCCGAGGGATGCATATATTTGAAGATTTTTTTTGTCGTCCAGATCATTATTCATGCATGTGGGCAAAATGGTTTCGCAATGAATTGGCAGAAAAAGTTGTAGCTATGCTTTGCCGCGATTATTACTGTATGGCTGAAGATTTTTATTTTTGCACCGTTGCTACTTTCTTGGCTGAATTTGAACGGCATGTTCCACTAAGCGTGTATCATTATAATATTTGTTCCGGTGTTAGTAATCAATCCTCTTTTACAGGACTGGCTCAATTCAAGCCAGTACTTTCAATGCTATCAGTGCTAATAAATATTAAAAAATTTCTAGTTACTCAAGGAGTTTTTGAAAGATATGCCATTAACTTCAAATATTGGGAAGATGCACATATCGAATCTGTATTATTCCGATTCGGGAAAATACGGAACCAGCCAGACAAAAAAAAGGCATTGGAGTTGATTCTAGTTAAATATGATCCGACCATAATTGTTCAACACTTATGTCGTGCATATTTTGGAAAAGAACGTGAACTTGCTGATTTACTTTATGATTCCCCAATAATGGCGGTTCCAAGACGTAAAATTAAAACACTTGCAGTGTTTTATTATCGAATCAGCAATGGCGGAGTTGAGCGAGTTCTTTCAAAATTGATCCCGTTATATATGCAATTGGGATATAAAGTTATACTGTTTACAGATTGTCCTCCTTCTAAAGAAGATTATAATTTGCCAGATGGGATTGAACGTGTAGTGTTTTCCAACCCAATCTGTGATATTCCCCAGGCCAAAATCCATGATCGACAACAGGAGTGGCGTGAGGCAATAAAGAAATATAACATTGATGCAGTTATTTATAATGCTCATGTTGATCCGCGTATCCTTTGGGAATTGATAACTATCAAGTTAGAAAAAGTAAAATTTTTGGTTGCTTCCCACGGTTTGTTTTCTTATCCATTACATGTGACATATATTAAATTTCCTTATTACTATTACTATCGCTTGGCAGACGCTATGACATGCCTATCGCGCATTGATGAACTTTGGTGGCGTGGATGTGGTATTAATTGTCGCTATGTACCTAATCCGATTTCATTCACTCAAATTCCTGCCCAGCAATTCGATGTCGGGGACTCAAAGAATATCCTTTGGATTGGACGTATAAGTGAAGAAAAACAACCTGTTGACGCGATTAAAGCATTTGCTTGTGCCATAAAACGGGTTCCAGATGCTAAACTTATTGTCGTTGGTGCGGCGGAGTCCTGGGACAAGCAAAATGAAATAATGAAACAAACGGCCCAAGAACTGGGAGTCGCGGATAACGTTGTTTTTGCCGGTTTTTCTAAAAATGTTGAACATTTTTTTCAAGATACTGCTATTCATATTTTTACATCTAAGTTTGAAGGATTCGGGATGGTATTAATCGAAGCGAAGTTATATGGTATCCCTACGGTTTCATATAATTTGCCATATATTGAACCACTGCGTTGCACCAATGGGAATATTATTGTTCCACAAGGGGATTTTCGCGCAATGGGCGATGCCATGGCCGATTTGCTGGAAAATCGACAGTACAGAAAAGAACTTGGGGCAGAGGGTAAAGAGAGCTTAAAATATTTTATCAATTATCCATTATCCGAAACGTGGGATGAAATTATTCGGCTTGCTGGAAATGGCGAGAATTTTTTATTATCGGAATCAGTCCCATTTGAGGACGTTCGGATTATGTCTGAAACTCTTCACGAAGGACTAGAAAGGTTTCATGCCTTGAGTTACAATACGCTTTCTGAACTAAACGGAAGGAATATTGAATTAGCAGAATTACTGGAAAGAGAAGTAAAATTTTATCAAAGAGAACTTAAATATTATCAAGATGAATGCAGAAACAATCCCATATTATTGGCAGAACAACAAGAGCTTTTAAATCATCGATTATTAAGAGCAGCCGCGAAAATAGATAAACTTTCTAAGCGTTTTTTCCCCAATAATGGTGGAATACGTAAAGTTGCCAAAGTTGGATGGGAGATCCTTCGATGGGAATATCAGATTTTGCGTAAGTGCCTGAAATTGAATAAATGTTGATGTATATTGCTTAATCAGTCAATAAAACCGCAGAGGCGCAGAAATTGTAAGTAAATAGAAAAAATCGGTAAGTTACTGAGTGAATCAGAAAATGCAGATTGGGTAATTAATGCTAGGCTCTTGAAGAGCGAGTTAATTTATATTGAAAATATTACGCATGCTTCTTAAATAAATTTGGGATATATATGTTTGTTAAAGTTGGCGTTATAATCGTTTCATATAATTCAGCACAGGCTGTACGTATAACTCTTGCAAGCTTACGACAGGCCCAAAATATAACTCCATGCGAATTGGTTTTAATAGATAACAACTCCGCCTATATGGAACTGGAGGAAATACGTAAATCTTTCAGTTTTCATATTAAGGAAACCGCATTGCCTTGGACTTTAATTGAATTACCGAATAATCTCGGTTTTTCCGGTGGGAACAATACTGGAATTAATCATTTTATCCAACGGGAAGATATCTCGCATGTCTGTTTGCTTAATAGCGATGTTATTGTTACCGATTACTGGTTAGACCGTTTAATCGAAAAAAAATGTGATATTATCAGCGCAGTGACCAATAAGGCGGACAGTGAACAATGCGTGCCTATTGATTATGACTTAAATATCTCCAAGTGTCTTGATGCGCAAAAAGAATGCCTGTATCCTGATGTCTTAAAAACAGTAACAGCATTTGCCGAAAATCGTTATAAAACATGGAAAGGATTTGTTGTAGAATCCGATCCGACTTTTTTCTGTGTAGTTATTTCTAAAAATGCCATATCAAAAATAGGTATGTTAGACGAAAATTTTTTCCCGGGCGGCTTTGAAGACGATGATTTCTGCCTGCGCGCCAGAAATATGCATTACAAACCAGCTTTAGCACGAGATGTCTATATTCACCATTGGGGGTCTGCCTCTTTCGGGCAACTGCAATATGAGTATTTCAGCAATCAGGCGCTACGCAATCGTCAATATCTTGAGAATAAACATAATATCAAATGGCAACGTAAAGCGGAGAAACCATTCGTCTCATATTGCCTGGACTTACAGTTTGCAATCAAAAACTCAAACATTAAAGCAGTAAATAAAAGTTATCATAAATATTGGCAGAGCCTGAATTTATTATTAAATCACTTCAACTCTGAATTTAAAAATCTTCGTATTATGCTTGAGCATAGCGGGTGTGAAATCCCATCGTCCTTGTCGAATACAATAAGCAAAGCTGCGTCATACGGAGAATTGGTCTTGCACTGGGATAAAATTATTTCATCTGTACGTGGTTTTCTATCATATAACAATATTCCTGATGAAAAGGAATTTGAATTAAATTGTAATAAACTTGCCCAAGCCATCCATGAGCAGGTAGAATGTAATTCTACAATACGCGAATTTTTACAACTAATCGACCATAATTCCGGACACGTTTCCGTATATCAGATAATCACCACAACGCCGTCTCGCTTGAAAAGAGCGTGGAACAAGTTTAAAAAAGCAATTCCATTCTTTTTGAAATTAAGAGGAGTGGTTTTCTTCGGAGGATATTTTTATCCTGAACGTCAAAGCGACGGTTATTTTCAACGAATTCAGATCATTGACAGATTGTTCTTAGATCGCTGGAGAATTTATGTTGAAAGCGATGAACTGCCTGGTCGAAGCCACTGGATTGACCGTCCTGAACCTAAAGTCCTGGTATTAAGAATCAACGGCGGCAGGAAACGCCGCACAATGGTGAAGATGCTCGCATTGCTGGCTGTATTGCGTTGCCGGAAAATTTATTTTCACAGCGTATTGCGGATGAACGATAACGGGTTCGGTAAACTCATGCATGTTCCATGGTTACATAAAATTATAGATATTCATGGTGTTGTTCCTGAAGAATTTCGCTTTCATAATGATTTTTTCAGCGCGATCCTTTATGATGGCTGGGAACGTCTTGCCGTGCGGAAAAGCAATGTGGTAATTGTTGTTACTGAAGCAATGCATAATTATTTACTCCAGAAATTCCGTACAGACCTGCGCGGCGAAGTCGTTGCATTCCCAATATTTCCGAATGTCATACCATGCTTGACTGCGCGCCCACCGGTTGGCGGCAAGCCTGTCATCGTCTATGCCGGGGGACTTCATAAATGGCAGCAAGTACCGAAGATGATTGACGCAATCATACGAACATCCGATTCCTGTTTGCATCATTTTTATTCTCCATCCCCGGATATTGTACGAAATATGCTGCCGGAAAACATTCGCGAAAAAGTGGTCATCGGGCAGAAAACCCATTCTGATTTAATGAAGTTTTATGCACAGTGCCATTACGGCTTTATTCTGCGTGAAGACATAGTGGTCAATCATGCGGCATGTCCAACCAAATTAATTGAATATCTGGCTACGGGAATCGTACCCATCGTCGATTGCGAAAATATCGGGGATTTCAAGAACTTTGGAATGGGGTTTATTACCCTGTCTGACCTTCTTGCCGGAAAATTGCCGTCAGAAGAAGAACGGCAGGCAATCGCACAGAAAAATCTGGCGGTTTACGAACGCCTCCGTGAAATCCGTCAGACTGGAGCAACAAAAATATATTTTGCCTTTACTGGAAATTCGTTAAAAAGCAGAGTTGTGGCAAAGTGCAAGAAAATATTTCCGCACAATACTTTACACGGCAAATTCGCCCGTTCTTTATGGCATGCCGTAAAATCCACAAAATCCACGGCCGCGACTGAAACTGGCTCAAACACCGCAACGCCGCAAAACGGCGGAAACGCTATTCCAAGCGTGGAAATTTTAATGCAGGTCGATAATTTCGAAACTGGCGGCCTGGAAAATGTAGTCATTGATCTCTGCGAGACTATGATAAATGCAAAATATAAAACTGCTGTACTGGTGCTTGGCGTTGTCGGCGCATCAGTTGAAAAAGCCCGCAAGCGCGGGATTCCAGTTATCACCAGTCGTTATGACTGTAACAATTATTCAGCAATGCTGAAACAATTTACCCCTAAACTTGTAATGGCCCATTATTCAATTCATGGCGCCGATATTTGCGCCTCATTAAATATTCCATTCCTTCAAGTCATTCACAACACTTATATGTGGTTCAGCGAATCGCAGCTGGCCGATTTCGTCCAGGCGGCAAAATGCACCCAGGCATTCATCGCGGTCTCTGAATATGCAAAACAATACAGTGTTCAAAGACTTGGCGTACCGAAAGACAAATGCCTGGTAATCCCCAATGGAATAGATATTGCAAAATTAAAAGACACTGATCTGAACGAATCAAGGCAAAAATTGCGCAAACACTATGGGTTCGATTCGAACAACTTTATTTTTCTTGATATCGGCGCAATCAATCACCAGAAGAATCATATTGCCATTATCAGGGCGTTTGAGTCATTTCACCATAATCATAATTCAGCCAAACTGATTATTATCGGGCCGTCCTACGAACCGCAATTGAAATCGGAGATTGATAAATATATTGCAGACCACAATCTGGGAACAAGCGTAATATATATTGGAACTATTGAAAATGCCTATGAATATTATGCAATGTCAGATGCATTTGTCGGAGCTTCTTTTTTCGAGGGAGGTCCGCTTACTCTATTGGAAGCATTAAGCACAAATTTACCGGCAATCATCCCGGATGTAGGATTAGCCGCTTATTTCGCCGGTCGTCCGGGAATCGAAGTTATAGCCCCGCCGTTTGACATTTTCAACTTTTACGGTAATATATGGGAAATGCAATCTACGCCGGATTTTGAGCAAAGATTAACCGCGGCAATGACTCAAGTTTACAATACGCGCGTAAAACCCAATCTTGACAAAAATATCATTGAGGCGCTGGACAAGCGGAATACTTATCTTAGTTATGTAGAATTGGCTCAAGATATAATTGCCGCCAGAGATGTTCAAAATAAAAATTTCCCGAACATTTGGACAGAGTATTTAAAGAAGACGCATAAAATTGATTGAACAGGTGTAAATGAAGAAGATTTTAGTTGTATTCGGCACCCGTCCCGAGGCGATCAAAATGGCCCCGGTCGTAAAGGCATTGCAAAAAAACAAGTTGTTTGAAACCAAACTCTGCATTACCGGCCAGCATCGGCAGATGCTGGACCAGGTCATGGATATTTTCGCCATGAAAGCCGATTTCGATCTTAATGTAATGGGGCATAATCAAACGCTGGTTGACGTCACCTGCAAAGTATTGAAAGGCATGGAAGATGTTTTTGGACAGTGGCGTCCTGACATGATTCTGGTACAGGGCGATACGACCACAGTTTTTGCGGCGGCGCTGGCAGCATTCTATCATAAGATTGACGTTGGTCATATTGAAGCCGGACTTAGGACCGGCAACCGCTATTCGCCATGGCCGGAAGAGATGAACCGGCTGCTGGCTACCAGAATGTCAACTTTACATTTTGCGCCGACAGAAACATCAAAAAATAATCTTCTGGATGAAAAAGTAGATCCCAAAACGGTCTTTGTTACCGGCAATACCGTGATTGACGCGTTGTTTAAGGCGCTTGCGATCATTGATTCCGATATCAGCCTCAATAATGAACTGGCGGCAAAATTTAACTTTATCGACCATAAAAAACGCTTAATTTTAGTTACCGGGCATCGCAGGGAAAACTTCGGGGACGGTTTTTTACAAATCTGCCGAGCCATTGCCCAATTGGCTGACCGTGATGACGTACAAATTATTTATCCGATGCATATGAACCCCCATGTCCGGCAACCAGTCAACGAAATACTCAGCGGCAAAAAGAACGTCTTTTTGATCGAACCGCTAGATTATCTTTCATTTCTCTATGTAATGAGGCGGAGCTATTTGATTCTGACTGATTCAGGCGGCGTGCAGGAAGAAGCTCCATCCCTCGGCAAACCGGTCATTGTCATGCGCGATACCACCGAACGCCCTGAAGCAATAGCCGCCGGAACTGTGGTGCTGGCCGGAGCGGAGCAGGAAAAAATTGCAGGCTATGCGTTTAAATTACTGGATGACCAGGTTTTTTATGATAAAATGGCTCATGCTCACAATCCATATGGTGATGGAAAAGCAGCGGAGCGCATAATAGAAATATTAAGCTCTTAAATGAAAATCCTTTACTTTTCACTTGTATCGTGGACATGGATCAAGCAACGGCCGCAGTTTATTTGCGAAATGCTGACCGCGCAAGGCTTTACGCTTGATTTTTTATACTTGAAACCAATCTTCAAGGGCAAACTTACTTCCTTGACCAGCGAACGCTTAAACGTGATCGGCAAACGCGTTCTGCCGTTTGCCATGAAGATGAATTTTATAGAACGCATAAACCGTTATTATATTTCTTTATGCCTGAAACACCGGCAATATGATATAATCATTCTGACCCATCCGCGACAATTAGAGTTTATTCCATTAAAATTGCGCAACTCGTTGCCGATTATTTATGATTGCATGGATAATCTACCCTTTTTTTATAAGGGGAAATACCTGGAAACGACCAAACATCAAGAGCGGTTATTGTGTACGGAAGCGCAAGCTGTTATCACGAGTTCCGATTATATAAAACAACGTTTAACCTATGACTATGAAATCACCAGTTCAAAAATTACAGTGATTAAAAACGCAGTGGACAGTAATTTTAAAAATATGCCGCTAACGCCGCTAAAATTAAAATCTCCCAATCTGGCATACATAGGAACGCTTTCTGAATGGCTGGACTTGCAACTATTATGCCGGTTTGCCTCCAGACATCCGGAAATAACAATATATTTAATTGGTCCGCAGGAAAAATTCTCACATCCGTCCTTACCGTCAAACTTAGTCATTTATGGAACAGTAGAACACCAATTAGTAAAAAGCTGTATTGCCAATGCGGATGTAATGCTCCTGCCTTTTATCACTAATGAATTGATCAGAGGCGTCAACCCTGTAAAAATGTATGAATACATTGCAATGAATAAATTTATTGTAAGCGCATGGTGGAATGAATTAAACGAATTCCACTCCAATCCGATGGTCGCGTTTTACCGCGATCCGGATGAATTTGAACAACTTGTCATGCGAAGCCTTGAACTATCAAAATCGGTGCCTGTTCCCGTGATAAATGAATTTTTTATCAAGTCGAATTGTTGGGAAAATAGAATTGCTGAATATGAAAAAGTGTTATGTCGCGCAAAAGAAGCCGAAGGAGCGAACCGATGATAGACATACTGCTGGCCACTTACAACTCATCCAAATATCTTCAGGCGCAAATTGGTTCCATCCTGCGGCAGGATAATCATGATTGGCACCTGCTGATTCGTGATGGCGGTTCCACCGATAACACCCGGCAGATAGTTGTTGAATATTGTCAAAGATATCCGGATAAAATCAGTCATATCCCATTCGACGAACAGGCCTCTGCATGCGAGAACTTTTCCGCATTGCTGGATGCCGCCACCGCGCCGTACATCATGTTCACCGATCATGATGACATCTGGCACTCCGATAAAATCACCAGAACTTTGTCTGAAATGATTATCGCGGAAAATTCGTTCGGCACGTCATTGCCGTTGCTGGTTTTTACGGATACACTGGTAGCCAGCGACGATATGCATATCTTGTCAAAATCTTACTTCAAATATCAAAATCTCAATCCGCGAAAAACCTCCTTGAACTATCTGCTGGTCCAGAATATCCCCAGCGGCTGCACGATGCTGATAAACCGCACTCTGGCGGACTTGGCACGGCCTGTTCCAGCAACCGCCGTAATGCACGACCATTGGCTGGCGCTGACTGCTGCTGCATTCGGGCGGATCATCTATCTTGACACTCCGACCATGATGTACCGGCAGCACGCGCAGAACGTGTTTGGAGCCTCGAAATACGGCATAAAATATTTGATAAAAAAATTTCTAGAGGGAAAACTGAAGACAAAAGCTCGCTTTCATCAAAATGTCGTTCAGGCTGAGGCGTTTCTCGCTAGATTTGATAGTAAACTTGATGAAAAAGATGCCGTATTATTGGCCGATTTCTGTCGGCTGGAACAATGTTCCAGCCTTGAGTGTTATCGCATTCTGATCAAAAATCGTATCTTTAAAAATGGTATTTGTAGAAATATCGGCATGTTTCTGATTCTAACCTGAAGCCTTTTAACTACGGAAGTCAGATGCAGAAGTCAGCTTGAAAGCCTTGAACCTGGATAGTAGATTCTTAGCCCAACTTCCGCGGACTAAAAATTGACATGTTGATAATCAATGACTTAGCCTATGCAGTGGCACTACAGTCGTTTCACATCTTCCGGCGGAAGACATTTGTGCGGACCGGCAGATCGTCCAGTTTTATTCCCAGAACCTCATAAATCAACCGCTGTCTTTCATCCGGCCTGCCCGGTTTGCGGATGCGTCTTATCACCCCGTCCGGCGACGGTATGATGAGCGTGCTGTAACAATGAGTTGAGAGCAGGCGGCGCACTTTGCGCCAGCTCGCTTCGTATCCTGATAATTTGAGCGAATATTCTATCCAATGCAGCAGATGGTAGGCCAGAATGGTAATCCAGATATGTCCGTCGCAACGGTCTTCTGTATAATGGAAAAACGGTCTCAACCCGAGGTCGCTTTTGAGCAGCCGGAAAGCGCTTTCGACTTTAGTCAGGGTAATGTATATATGCCAGATTTCGTCATCGGTCAGGTCTGGCCGGCTGCATCGTAAGTGATAACAGCCGTGCAGTTCGGCGTCCGCCCGATATTCGTTGTCATTACGACGCCATGAGAGATCGCGGTTTTCCTGCCGGTATTCAATGGTGTAAAACTTGGCGGCGCGAGTATATTTACCGCAGATTTTGCCGAGGTTGCGGTTGACGGTTTCAGCGCCCTTGTTCAAGTGGAGTTTGCCGTCTTTTTTGCTGATCCTCGTCCGTAACTTTTCGAGAGCCTCGATGAATTTTTCTTCGGTCTTGCTGACGATGGCGTCCTCTTTCTTTTTGCGCTCATTGCTGCGGCACAGCAGTACGTGTTCGTTTTCTGATTCAAGGCGGCGCACCAGTACCGGTGCTTTGTCGTCACGCTCACCTACTTTATGGAACTGGTCGAGTTCAAGAAAGTCGGCGGCAAATTTCTGCCGCGTCGTCCGCTTGCCGTTGACCACATAATCAAAGCCATGTTCAGTGAGATAAGCAAGATTGGCGGCGGTGGCGATGCCGCCGTCAAGCACCACCAGCGGACGGCTGTCGTCTTCGCTGAACTGTTGCAGATTCTGTACTGCCGCAACCATTGCCTTGCTGTCGTTAAGGTTGCCGTTGAAAACTTTATGGGTCAATACGAATCCTTCGCCGTCAAGCACCAGGCCGACCGATAGCAGCGGGCAGTCAGAACGGTTTTCTTTGCTGTTCACGCTGCGGCGCGCCTTCGGATTTGCCGCTGCCTGGCCTTCGAAATAGCTGTTCGTCAAATCGTAAAGCACGATGGTACGGTTCAGGTTGAACAACTCACGTTCCCGGTCGCGCAAGTGTAATTCAAGAGCATCGCGGTAAGCCAGCAACTTATCGCTGATCCGGTAGAATCGATCCTCGCCGCCAAGCTCAAGGCGTTCGCCAAGCAATTCATTCAAAGCCGTAGTGGCAGCCCAATTGAGTAAATCATTCTCGCTGCCGGGATCAAGCAGACGATTGAAAATGGAAATTTGCATCGAACGGATCTGGCGCGGACGAAACTTGCGTTCCTGGAAAAATTCGCTTAATTCCAAATATTCCCAAGCCTTCAACAGCGGCAGCAACGGCCCCAATTGCGTTCCGTTTTCATGCTCTATCTGATTACACCACATGCCGCCAAAGCCGGGAACCGTCGAAGAATCAATTTCCTGGTGAATAAGCGGCGGCAATTTATTTTCGCTTTCAAGCCGGTTGATAATCGCATCAACAAGTTTGCCGACTTCGTAATCCAGCGACTCCAGACGGCTGTAGCCGTTCAGCCGGTACTCCACTTCATGGGCTACAGTCTTCCGCAAATCGTCAGGAACTTTCAGTTCGCCAAGAGATAAAATAATTTGCTGGCGCACTTTCCCATCAGACCCGCGCTCGCTCCTGACAAGTTGCAGTACTGTTGCGTATTGGGTCTTTTTCTCTCTGATGAACATCCTGCTGCTCCTATTTATTTTTTAACATGAAAATATGCCTTAACGTAAAAAAATCAAGACATCCATCAAAAAATAGGTGGCACTACAAAACTCAGAATAAAATTCTCTCATTGATAGTAAAAGACTTACAACTTTTTAGAAAATATAAAAATCGAATTTTGAGGCAGAAAAAAATCTTCGCACTTTTTAGTCCGCGGAAGTTGGGTTAGGTCAAACTGCAAAAATATATCTATGAAAAGGTCATGAAAACAGCTTTATTACATTACTGGTTGACGAATATGCGGGGCGGGGAAAATGTCCTCGAGGAATTCTGCCGGATATGGCCGGAAGCGGATATTTATACACACGCTTACACTCCGGAACGCATCAGCGATACGATCCGCTATCACCGGGTTACTTGTACTTTTATCAACCGGCTGCCGTGCGCAGGTACCGGTTGCCAGAAATATCTGCCATTGATGCCGCTGGCGCTGAAAAGACTCGATCTTACTGCTTATGATTTGATTGTAAGCAGCGAATCCGGACCGGTAGGGTATTCGCAAGCCCCGTGGAAGTAAACATATTTGTTATTGCCATTCGCCGATGCGTTATCTCTGGGATATGTACGATGATTATTATCGCAATACCGGACTGGCTGGGAAAATCGCAATGTCACTGTTCAAGCAGCCATTGCGGCGCTATGATCTGAAATCAGCCGAAAATGTAGATCATTTTATCGCCAATTCGCATTTTGTCGCGGAGCGGATTAAGCGGATTTACGGGCGGGACTCAACCGTTATTCATCCTCCGGTCAATGTTGACTTTTATGCCAGTAGAAATTATGCAAAAAGCGATTATTATCTTTTTGTCGGCCAGTTGATCCCGTATAAACGGCCTGATCTGGCGATTGCCGCGTGTGAACGCATGAACCGTAAACTGGTAGTTGTCGGTGATGGAAGCATGCGGCGCGAACTGGAAAGAATCGCCGGCCATAATGTTACATTTGCCGGGAGAACGCAGAATGAAAGACTGCGTGAGCTTTATGCCGGAGCTAAAGCATTGATTTTTCCCGGGATTGAAGATTTCGGAATTGTTCCGCTGGAAGCCCAGGCGACCGGAACTCCGGTGATTGCGCTGGGAGCTGGCGGCGCACTGGAAACTATTGTCGCTGATAAAACTGGCGTATTTTTTGAACAGCCGGATGTAGAGAGTTTATGCAATACGATAGAAGCATTTGAAACGAAGAAATTCTCTGCGGATTATTTGACTGCGCATGCAAAGAAATTCTCCACGGAGCGATTCCGTGCCGACATAAATAAATTTATGAGTCATGTGAGAGACGAATAATTCATATTGTCACGGGGCGGGTAAAATGGGCCAGAGCGCGGCGTGAGTGCGGGATACTGACCAATTATAGGTTACAGCGAGAAAGGCGTAGTGAATAATGAAATGATAAACTATTATCCATGAATTATTCTTAAATCTAAATTCTGTTCGGAATACTTTGAACAGTAAATGAACCCGAAAACTCCCGGCCTGGGTTGCTGTTTATTTTGCTACAAGGCCGAAAAAAGCAGCCTCAATGGAGTTACCCTGGGACTGTTGTGAATGCGCACAAGGAATGGTCGGCATTGGAGACGTCTTGCAATAGAGGGTTTTCGATATAATGTATAAGACAATCTAAGAGAAGGGAGATTTTGTATGAGCGATCAGAACGAAAAACCTGTAGCTTTGCCGGAGCAGATCACTGAATATTTTAAGACCAAGTTCGTTTTTACCGATAACATCCCGGAAGATACAAATCAGCGCTGGAAAATTATCATGGAGGCGCGGGCGTCGATTTTGATTGACGCGCATTGCACCAGCGG
>CAIKZE010000188.1 GCA_903831825.1 uncultured Lentisphaeria bacterium
ATAGACGAGTAGGATTGTGGATTGGATTTTTTCGATCCGACTGATTGGCGATATGAATATCGCCTGAAGGAGGAACGGAAAAATACGGCCGCAAGACACTCGTCCCGCGTCTGCGGGATTGCGATCTTTTGAGTTTGGATTCGCACTCTTCGAGGCCTTCGATACCCCGGTATCGGCAGCCTCTCAGAATACGAACCAATTCTCAAAATCTCCGCAATCTATTGTAAATTTTCAACCTTATAGAGTATAAAAAACCAGGAGGCAAATTATGGAATTTTATGATGTCATCAAAGCGCGCCGCAGTATTCGCGGATATAAAAGTGATCCCGTGCCGGAAGATGCGTTGAAGAGAATCGCGGAAGCGGTCAACCTCGCGCCTTCCGCATGCAATATTCAGCCCTGGAGCTTCCGCCTTGTGCTCAATCCTGAACTGCGCAGTAAAATCTGTGAAGTTTACCCGCGTCCCTGGCTGGCCGAGGCCCCGGCAATCGCGGTGGCGCTGGGCAATGCCGACGTATGCTGGAAACGCCTCGAAGGCGAGCCGATCATTCCCGTTGATATCGGCATTGTCATGGAGCATCTGGTGCTGGCTGCCGCCGCTGAAGGGCTCGGCACCTGCTGGATTTGCGCCTACGACGTGGCAAAAATGAATAAAGTCTTGAACATTCTGCCGCCGTGGAGCGCCTATGCGATTACGCCGCTGGGTTATGCCAATGTGGAGCCTGCTCAAATTCAGCGTAAACCGGTTGGCGAAGTATTCAAAATCATTAAATAGTGAAAGAGTAATGGAAGAAAACACAAAAATCATTAAAAGCAAAAATTGGTCCGCCGAGCTCTGTTCCGCTCCGGAAACGCCGTTCAAATTCGAGTATCGCGGACGTGAAGTATTACATCTCACGCCGGTTTCGTCCGGCGTGATTGCCGAGGCGTCCGGCATTGTTAAGAAAAGCCGCATCCACGAACGCGTGGACTGTCTGTCCTGCACTTTTGAGTATGAAAATGTCATCCCGTTCGGCACTGAACCGCTGATTAAGCGTAATTTCGAGTTCGCCGCCAATCATGTCAAAGTCACTTACGATTTTGATTTGAGAAGACCCATCGCATTGCAGCGGATTGAAGTCGATCCGCTCTTTCTGCCGGGAAAATGGAAACGTTTCTGCGTAATTTCCGCCCTCGTCCCCGGACAGGGGATTCCGGCAATCGAATGGCAGGACATCGCCGACGGCGTACAGACGCTGTATAAATCCGCTAAGCCTTTCCTGATCTTCCTCGTTGAAGACGCTGACGGAAGAATCCTGGAAATCGGCGCCGGCGATGACCTCTGGCGCTGGAATGCGGCGGAAAAACTGGAAAACGCGCATGGCGATTACGCCATTACCGCTTCCGATACCGGCATCACCATTACCCGGATTCCGCTGGTCTTTAATGAAAAAACCGAATGCGGCAAACGCAACTGGCGTTTCAAATGGTATTTCGCCTGGAGCCATACCGGTTATAAAACCCCCGCATTGAGCAGGAAAGCCATAAAATTGTCCGCCCTTGACGGCGACCCGGTCCCGGATTCGGCGTTAATCGCCGTTGACGAAGACAAAGTTCTCCCCGGAGCATTCTGTTTCCAGGCTCCCGCCGCGGAAAGACGGTTGAAGAAGATTCTGCGTTCCGCCGCAGGCAAAGCCAGCGGCGAGTTCCTGTTTTCCGGCATTGAACCCTATGTCTGCTGTTCGGCGGCGCATTTGGACCGGGGCAATAAAAAATCCCTGTTGCATTGGGACATGATGAGCATTCTGGATTTTTATCTCTGGGGCAACCAGCAGCTTGACCTGTCCGGCAGCAGCCTGACGGTTCGCGCCGATAAAACCAGTCCGGCCATGAGCCTGCCCTCCATTTCCGGCATCGCCCGTCCCGTCCAGCGCATCACCGGCAAATAATCACAATAAACCGCTCCTCCCGGAGCGGTCATTTCTACATTTCGCCTATACGGAGTTTTGTGCACAGCCAACCCTGTTGTCGTTTCCTATAATTTCCTCCCCGTCTGTCTTGATTTCTTCCGCTAACCTGATTATCTTAACGTTAATATGGAGATAAAAATTCCTGTCAGTTGATAATTATGCCTAATCAGAACCCGGAACAAATAGCAAGAGACAATATTGACTCCGCGCTTGCGCGGAGCGGCAGGGTTATACAAACAACAAGCCGAAGTCCTGCGCCAAAGCATTTTAAAACAAGCATTTGAAGGGAGATTGGTTCCCCAGCCCGAAGGGATGGAATGATTATAGTATACGATTTTGCTGAGGTCAGCAAAATCGTGGAAGCGGGAGCCACGTCAAAACCCGTAATTGATTATAAACTTACCCGCTATGCCTGTTATTTGATTGTTCAGAACGGAGACCCTCGGAAAGAAGTTATTGCATTAGGTCAAACCTATTTTGCCATTCAAACCAGAAGACAGGAAGTGGCACTACTTTAATCAGCTTGATGAAGATAACAAACGGTTGGTAATACGGGGCGATATTAAGCAATGGAACCAAATGCTTGCCGAATCCGCCCACAATGCGGGAGTTATCAGCGATGAAGAGTATGCTACTTTTCAGAATGCCGGTTATATGGGTCTGTATGGCGGCCTGAAGGTCGAGGATATTCACAAAAAGAAGGGATTGAAAAAACATGACCGGATATACTTGATTTTATGAGCAGCCCGGAATTGATCGCAAATTTGTTCAGAATATCTCAGACTGAAGAGAAATTAAAAAAAGATAAAGCAGCGACCGCTGACGCCGCTAACGAAATTCATTTTATCGTTGGCAGAGAAGTACGAGGGACGATTGAAAGAGTGGGCGGCACAATGCCGGAGAATTTACCTGTTCCCAACAAGAGTATCAGCGCCGTTGAACGGGAACAGTTAAAAAAACTAAAGCGATTTCCAAAAAAATTAATGCTTGATGAATAAGGGTACTACGGGAGTAAGGGTCAGGTTTATCTTTTGTGTTTTTGAATTATCAACAATTTGGCGATATATGTTGATCGGCTGAAAAATGCGGTAATTTGGATAAAGCATTTAGCGGAAGTTGCCGGCGGGAAAAATATGAATGAATAAAACCTTTCTGCTGATGCAACTTACAAGAAATACTTGTCTGTTGGTCTGGAAGGAGGCAGAAAAGTAGAGGAAATTTCAACTGTTCGGAAAATCCGAACAGATGGAATCAAATAATATCACTATTTAAAGTGGAGCATGAAGTTGTCGCAAAATTTGCGACAACTGATAAAACAAAGAGCTGGCTGGATTGAACTCCATGCAAATATGATTCGAGCCCACGGCTCTCGGAATGGGGGGATGGATGGAGGACGGATTAAAATCCATCCCTACAATATTGGGTCGAGCCGATGGCTCTCAGTTAGAAATGTGTTCCGTTAGGAACGCCCGATGTTGTAGCCCCGGATTTTAATCCGGGGTATGATGATAAATAAAAATAAGAGTTCCGGAGGAACGAAACATATAGACCATTTTGCTGAGGTCAGCAAAATCATAAAGTTAGTTAGTGAAAATGCAGTATCGTTTTGCTGCCTCCGACAAAACGATGAAAGTTCCTCAAACTGAAATTCTAACCTTCTGAGGTGAATAATGGATATCAAGATTATCAAAAACGAAGCGGAATACGATGCGGCAATGGCTCGATTGCTGGCGTTGACCGAAGCCAATCCGGAACCGTCCGGGGATATCGGCGACGAAATCGAACTGTTGGCGCTAGTAATTGAAAACTATGAAAAAATTCATTGGCCGATTCCCAGGGCGGATCCGGTGGAAATGATTAAATTCACCATGGAGCAGCGCGGCTTGAAGGTTAAAGACATTGCGCCTTGCTTCGGCTCCAGTTCCCGCGCTTACGAAGTACTCAATGGACGGCGAAACCTGACACTGCCGATGATCCGTAAACTGAACCGGATGTTTCACATCCCCGCCGAAGCCCTCCTCGGAGCCTGAAGGTTCGTCATTGCCTTGTTTTACTTTCATTTCCTTCCTGAACTTCATGGTGAAGTGTATTTTTCGTTTCCCCATATTAGCGTTCATTGGCGTCCATTCGCGGTTAACCAGATTTCTGCTGCAAAAAACCTGAGTTTTAAAAATGCATTTTACAGCGCTATTGAACCTGATTCTATTCTTCCTGTTGACAAAATTACTATAGGTGTAGGGACAATTGACAATTGACAATTGAAAAAAACGGGAAAGTATGCCAGTTTCGCCGAAACTGGCAGAAAGGCGGTTTTGGCAAAACCGCCATACTGGAGATGTCTCTAAACACTCGGAAATGTATATGAAGAATGAAAAACGTTATGCTCAACGACTATCTAAAGTCTCGGAGTGGGGACTGAAATGGAAAATGGAAAGCAGGGAACCGGAAAACCATTTTACCATGAAGGACGTGAAGAAATTGAAGTTTAAAAATCTATCTTCATTACCTTCATGCTCTTCATGGTGAAGTGTATTTCTGCTCTCCGTGGTTAAAAATGGTTGTGTTCAATGACTATCCAGAGTCTCGGAGTGTGAATGATCGAAATAAGAAAAAAAGGTTGGGCTGTGGATTTAAATAGGGGAAAAACTCTGTGTCTCTGTGCCTCCGTGGTTAATAACGGTCTTGCTCAATGGGACTCCAAAGCCTCGGAGTGGTTAAAACGGTACTGTCCAAAATGTTTCTGCAACTGCGGGATTGTCAGTTAACGAAAATCTTAACCAGTTGCCGAAAGAGTTGTTTGAAAATTTTATTGAACGTTAAAACGGTTGTGCTCAAATGCTCTCCAAAGTCTCCGGAATGTTGGACCATCTTTGCGGTATTCCCGCTCGGATGGTGTCCGAAATGTGTGGTGTCTCCCGCGAATGCGGGAAGCGTGGACCCTGTCCAAAATGAGGGTGGCAGGTGTCCAAAATGAGATAAGGAAAGTGCGGGAGTGCGAGTGTGGGAAGCAGACAACTTTAGATCCCGCAGCCGCTGGATCCGCAAGCGGAACCGAACTTTAGAACTTTAGAACTGCTCAACGGAGAAATCAGCATTGCGGCTTAAAACGACTTTCTGCTGTCCGGGTTGTAATAATCATAATTCTTTTCGGCATATTTTACGATGCCCTTGGCGGTAACCGGGTCAAACGGGCCGGGGACCAG
Source organism: uncultured Lentisphaeria bacterium (assembly GCA_903831825.1). Taxonomy (GTDB): domain Bacteria; phylum Verrucomicrobiota; class Lentisphaeria; order Victivallales; family Victivallaceae; genus CAIPAT01. The sequence continues at coordinate 5,153 of CAIKZE010000188.1, forward strand.
CACCCATTCGGTGTCTTCATCAGTGATAACTTCCGGAGTGAACGACCTGTAATACATGCCGTCGAGCATTATCGCAATCTCGCAATTCCTGAAGTTCACCACCATGTTCATCCATCTCATTTTGCCGCGTCTGCTCAAATTCAAGGACAAATCATAGAAATCTTTCTGGTCTTTCCGCTCAATCATCTTCACTTTTATTACTTCGCGGCTGGAAACGAAAAAGTTGGTGTTGACATATAGTTTTTTACCATCGAAAGTAACAACCTCTTTTTCAATGGCCTCCGCCCTGGGGTACTCCACCACCTGGTGAAAGGTCATTGCATATTTTGGTTCATATTTGCCGGTGGCGGACTCGACAGTTGTGTTGCCGTTCTTGTCTCGTCCAAGAACGTCATCCCATGTAAGATTCAGGCTTTCACATCCGGCCACCGCAAATGCGGCAAATATTGCAAGCAGTTTCATTGTGCGAAGCATTTTATATCCTCATTAAGTTATATGTTTCAGGCCGCTCCGGGCGAGCCGCCATTGATAAATTATTCTAAAATAATAAGATACTATTTGCGGCGTTTAAAGCAAATTTAGAAAGACGTTAATGTGTTATTTCCGGCAGAAAAAATAGTTGTTCAACTTGTCCTGAGCGACTTTACGCGTTAGTTTAAATCAGGGAATATTGTTGTGCTTCGAAGGCCGTATTTCCAAACGGAAAATTCAACGCTGGAGGAGCGCAATATGGCGCAGGAAATAGGCGACTGGTCAATAAACGCAGCTTACTGGCTGAATATCATCGCGATGATTATATGTGTCATTTACGGCATAATTAACACAAACCGCAAAGGCAATGGTCCAAGCCGCTGACGGATAATTTAGAACATTAATTTTGAATCCGGCATTTGCATAACTTATTTTTATACATTATAATAGCGTTCTATTCATTTTATATGAGCGACATGGTAAACCAAATAGAAAAAGGAGAATTCGATTATGGATGTCAATGTCAAAACTGAAATTTATGCGGATGGTATCGGCCAAATTCATTTTGCCGGCGGAATGGTAAGATTCGATTTCGTCACTCTTCAGCCCGATGCCGAAGGTAAGGGCGAGCCCACCCCCCTGTGCAAAGAACGCATCATCATGCCGCCGCAGGGCTTTCTGAACGCGTTCAATTCCATGCAAAACCTTATTGACAAGCTGCTTGAAGCCGGCGTTCTCCAGAAAAATGAGAATGCTCCTGCTGCCGGCAAGAAGAAATAAGTTTTTCAGCAATAAATTGCTTATTATAAACTGACTTGCATATTCTTATGCAAGTCAGTTTTTTCTTCGATATCCTTTTAATTTCCTTATCCCGGACATTACAAAAATGTCATGATTACAATTTTGTATTACTAAAATGTAATTATTTTGTAGATGCGATGGCCTCTATAAAAATCATAATTATCTTGTAATAAATTATTTACACAATAATATATTATTATGGCATGGAAAATGTTACTACCATTACAGATTATTGAAATTTAAAGTAAAATTAATATATCAAGGAGACAGGAAAAATGGATCAAACGGGCCAGCAAAGCAGATATCATCCTGACCAGCGCGGGCTGTATGACTTCAAAAACGAGCACGATGCTTGCGGGGTTGGTTTTGTCGCGAACATTGACGGCAAACAATCGCATAAAATTGTTGAGCATGGCATAGAAGTCCTGAAACGGCTGCTGCATCGCGGGGCGGCCGGCGGCGATCCCGATACCGGTGACGGCGCGGGGATTCTGCTGCAGATCCCGGATGAGTTTTTCCGCGGCGCCGGACTGAGTTTTGAGCTGCCGCCTGCCGGGGAATATGCTGTCGGCATGGTGTTTCTGCCGCAGGATGATAAACTGTGTAAAAAATGCATGGATATCATCTGCGATACTGTCACCGGCGAAAGCCGCCGCTTTCTTGGCTGGAGAGATGTTCCCGTCGATGAAAAATCCCTGGGTAAAATCGCCCGTGATACCCGTCCTGACATCAAACAATTCTTCATCGCCGCCAGCAAGGACGACAAAGACGATGTCGCGTTTGAGCGTAAACTTTACGTTATCCGCCGGATGATTGAAAAAACAGTCCAGTCCGAAACCGGCGTGGGCGACCGTTTTTATGTGGTCAGCCTTTCCTGCCGGGTTATCATTTACAAAGGGTTGCTGATGGCGCCGCAGGTGCCGAAATTTTTCCCTGACCTGAACAGCAAGGACTTGAAAAGCGCGCTGGCAATCGTGCATCAGCGCTACAGCACCAATACCTTCCCGACCTGGCCCTTGGCGCAGCCGTTCCGTTACCTAGCGCACAATGGCGAAATCAACACCCTGCGCGGCAACATCAACCAGATGAAAGCCAGGGAAAATTCGTTTGAATCCGAGCTTTTCGGCGGAGACATTAAGAAACTGCTGCCGATAGTCCAGGAGGGGCAAAGCGATTCCGCCTGCCTCGATAACGCATTGGAAATATTTGTGAACGCCGGCAGAAGCCTGCCGCATTCGATGATGATGCTGGTGCCCCAGGCCTGGGGCAAAGATTACCATCTCGGACACGATTTGCGCGGGTTCTTTGAATACCATTCCGGCTTGATGGAACCGTGGGACGGCCCGGCCGCGCTCGCGTTTTCCAACGGCAAAGCCGTCGGCGCGATGCTTGACCGCAACGGCCTGCGTCCGGCGCGCTATACCATCACCAAAGACAATTTTATCGTGCTGGCGTCGGAAACCGGCGTCCTGGATATTCCCGCGGAGAATGTGGTAAAAAAGGGCCGTCTCGGCGCCGGTCAGATGATCTATGTCGATCTTCGCCGGAAACGGGTGATGTTCGATGCGGAAATCAAGAATCTGGTTTCCAGGCGTCAGCCTTACCGCCGGTGGGTTGAAGAGAACAAGATTTCGCTGCACGGATTGTTTGACTCGGTCGTGCCGACGATAGTCAGCAAGGACATCATCAGCCATCAAATGCTTTTCGGCTATACCCGCGAAGACATTAATATGATTATCAAACCGATGGCCATGACCGCACACGAACCGACCGGTTCGATGGGCAATGACGCCGCGCTGGCGGTGCTTTCGGAAAAACCCCAGTTGCTGTTCAATTACTTCAAACAGTTGTTCGCGCAGGTTACCAATCCGGCGATTGACCCGATTCGCGAGGAACTGGTCATGAGCCTGATGACTTACATCGGCAATCAGGGTAATATCCTCGATGAAAAACCGCTTCACGCCCATCTGGTCAAACTTAAAAACCCGATTTTGACGAATGAAGACCTGGAACGCCTGCGTTCTTCCCGGATTCCGTCGTTCCAGGCGGCCACGCTGCAGATGGGATTTTACTCCGGCAACCACGGCAAAGGGCTGAAGCCGGCGATTGAAGAACTTGCCCGGAAAGCTGAAGACGCCGTCAGGAGCGGCAAAAGCGTAATCATCCTCAGCGACAGAGGACTGGATGAAGGACATGCGCCGATCCCGTCGCTGATGGCCGTCGCCGCCGTCAACCGGCATTTGAGCAAATGCGGGCTCCGCACCAGCGCCGGCCTGGTTCTGGAAACCGGCGAAGCCAGGGAAATCATGCATTATGTGCTGCTGCTGGGATACGGCACTACCGCGATCAACCCCTATCTGGCGCTGGAAACCGTAACGAACATGGTTGAGTCCGGTCAACTGGAAAAAGTGGACACCACCACCGCGATAGAGAATTATATCAGCGCGGTCTGCAAGGGTATTCTCAAAGTCATGTCGAAAATGGGCATCTCGACGCTGCGCAGCTATCGCGGGGCGCAGGTATTTGAAGCGGTCGGGCTTGACGAAAAGATGATAAATGAGATATTTACCGGAACCGCTTCGCGCATCGGCGGCATCGGCTACGAAGAAATTGCCATGGAGGCGCATGCCCGCTATTTGAAGGCGTTCAAGCCGGAACCGGGAATGCCCGAAATCCTGGACGCCGGCGGCAACTATCACTATCGCCAGAATGGCGAAGCGCATCTCTGGACGCCGGAAACGATCTCCATTTTTCAGCAGGCGGTACGTACCAACGACCGGCAGAAATACCGTGAATATGCGGAATACATCAACCGGCAGGAAAAACATCTGTGCACCCTGCGCGGCCTGTTCAAATTCAAAAAAGTCAATTCGATTCCGCTGGAGGAAGTCGAATCCGCCGCTCAGATTGTCCGCCGGTTTGTTTCCGGCGCCATGTCTTTCGGCTCGATCAGCAAGGAAGCCCATGAGACTATCGCCATTGCCATGAACCGGCTCGGTGCCATGAGCAACAGCGGCGAAGGCGGCGAAGACCCGGAAAGATACAAACCGCTGGCGAACAACGACAGTCTCTGCAGCGCAATCAAACAGGTTGCCAGCGGCAGATTCGGCGTTACCGGCGAATATCTGGTCAATGCCCGCGAACTCCAGATCAAAGTCGCCCAGGGGGCGAAACCCGGCGAAGGCGGACAACTGCCGGGCCATAAGGTCAATAAAGTAATCGCCAAAGTCAGGCATTCGACGCCCGGCGTCACTTTGATCTCGCCGCCGCCGCACCACGATATCTATTCGATTGAAGACCTGGCGCAGTTGATTTACGACTTGAAAAATGCCAATACCGCCGCCCGGATTTCGGTTAAACTGGTCTCCGAAGTCGGAGTCGGCACGGTTGCGGCGGGCGTGGCCAAAGGGCATGCCGACATGGTGCTGATCAGCGGCCACGACGGCGGCACTGGCGCTTCCCCGCTCACTTCGATCAAACATGCCGGCTTGCCGTGGGAACTCGGCCTGGCGGAAACTCAGCAGACGCTGGTGCTTAACAACCTCCGCGACCGCATCCGGGTCCAGGTTGACGGCCAGCTTAAAACCGGGCGCGACGTGATTATCGGCGCGCTGCTCGGCGCGGAAGAATTCGGCTTTGCCACGACGGTGCTGGTCTCCATCGGCTGCGTGATGATGCGCAAATGCCACTCCAACACCTGTCCGGTCGGCGTCGCCACCCAGGACCCGGAATTGCGCAAGCTGTTCCGCGGCAAACCCGAACATGTCCAGAATTTCATGATGTTCATTGCGGAAGAAGTGCGCGAATATCTGGCAATGCTCGGTTTCAGATCGCTGGAAGAGGCGGTCGGACGTTCCGACATGCTGGAGTTTAATGAGGCGGTCAATTTCTGGAAAGCTAAAAATCTCGATTTCTCGAAAATATTCGAACGTTCCTGGGATTCGAATCTGCCGGTGCGCTGCCTGAAGTCGCAGGACCACGGCATTGACAAAGCTTATGACCTCAAGCTGATTCCGAGAATCCAGGACGCGCTTGAAAAACAGACGCCGGTCAAATTCGAAGAGACTATCTGCAATGTTGACCGTACCGTCGGCACCATGATGTCCAGCCTGATTGCCCGGAAATACGGCAATGACGGTTTGCCGGAAGACACCATCGATATAACTTTCCGGGGTTGCGCCGGACAGAGCTTCGGCGCATTTCTGGCGCACGGCGTGACTTTTACACTCATCGGCGAAGCCAACGATTATGTCGGCAAGGGGCTTTCCGGCGGCAGAATCATCGTCCGTCCCCCTGAAAAGATTGATTTCCAGCCTGAAGCAAACATCATTGCCGGGAATGTCCTGCTGTACGGGGCGACCGGCGGCAAACTGTTTATCAACGGCCAGGCCGGCGAACGGTTCGCCATCCGCAACAGCGGCGCGATTACGGTGGTTGAGGGTGTGGGCGATCATTGCTGCGAATACATGACCGGGGGCCGCGTGGTTGTCCTGGGGCCTGTCGGCGTCAACTTCGCCGCCGGGATGAGCGGCGGCATCGCCTATGTTTACGATGAGAATAACGATTTCGACCAGCGATGCAATCTCAGCATGGTTGACCTGGAACCGGTCCTGCCGCCGGCGGATGTCGCCGAACTGAAATCGCTGCTTGAGGAACATCTTGCCGCCACCGGCAGCCCGAAGGCCAAAGCGATTCTGGATGAATGGGAAGACTGCCTCCCCGCATTCGTCAAGGTCTTCCCGATCGACTACCGGAAAGCGCTGGGTCAGATGCTCAAGGAAGACGAAGAAATCGAACGTAAAATTGAAAACAATTAACTGATAAACTGAAGGTGATATATGGGAAAGCCCAAAGGTTTTATTGAAATACCGCGACAGGAACCGGAATACCGGCTGGTCGAAGAACGGCTCAAAGATTTTAATGAAGTCGAGGTCCGTTTGAGTGAAGAGCAGGTCCTGCTGCAGGCCGCGCGCTGCATGAACTGCGGCATTCCGTTCTGCCACGGCTGCGGCTGTCCGCTGGCCAACGTCATTCCCGAAATGAATGAACTCATTTACAGCGGACACTGGCGGGACGCGCTGAAAATATTGCTTTCCACCAGCAACTTCCCGGAATTTACCGGCAGAATCTGTCCCGCGCTCTGTGAAACTTCCTGCACCATCGGCATCCACAGCGGCCCGGTTTCTGTCCGCCAACTGGAATTGTGGCTGGTGGAAAAGGGATTCAAGGAAGGCGCGATAAAGCCTTCGCTCCCGGTGATGAGAACCGGCCGGAAAATCGCCGTTGTCGGCTCCGGCCCCGCCGGTCTGGCGGTCGCCGATACCCTGAACAAAAAAGGTCATACCGTCACGGTTTTTGAAAAGGATAAATACGCCGGCGGGCTGCTCCGCTACGGCATTCCTGACTTCAAATTGTCCAAAGCGGTCGTCCAGCGCCGGATTAATCTCATGACGGCGGAAGGCGTATGTTTTGAAACCGGCGTCGAAATCGGCAAAGACATTGCCGGCAGTTATCTGAAGAGCCGTTTTGATGCCGTCTGCCTCTGCAACGGCGCGAAAACGCCCCGCGACCTCCAGGTTCCGGGACGGGAACTAGACGGCATTCATTTCGCGATGGATTATCTGCACCAGCAGAACTGCCGCGTTGCCGGCGAACCGGTCAAAGGACAGGACATTCTGGCGAAAGGCCGGAAAGTCGTGGTTATCGGCGGCGGCGATACCGGCTCCGACTGTGTCGGCACCGCTTTGCGGCAGGGCGCCAAATCGGTAACCCAGATCGAAATCATGCCGCAGCCCCCCGCGGAACGCCATGAATCCACCCCCTGGCCGCAGTGGCCGTATCAGCTTCGCACCTCCAGCAGCCATAAAGAAGGCTGCGAACGGATGTGGGACGTGCTGACTAAAAGCTTCTCCGGCAGCGGCAATGTTAAAAAGCTGAATCTGGTAAAAGTCGAATGGGAAACCGATAAACTCGGACGCCCGTCCAAAATGAAAGAAGTTCCGGGTTCGGAATTTTCCCTGGAGACCGACATGGCATTGCTGGCAATGGGATTCACCGGACCGCAGAAGTTCGGCGCTATCGAGCAGTTCGGCGTAAAGCTGGACGCCAGAGGCAACGTCGCCGCCGATCTGGACGGACAAACTTCGGAGCATGGCATTTTTGCCGCCGGCGACATTGCCGCGGGTCCCTCCCTGGTGGTCAGGGCCATCGCCGCCGGCAGAAAAATGGCCGGCGCGGTTGATGCGTTCCTGAAAAAGAACTGAATCAGGATGGGTCCTAAGGGTATGGGTTTGAAACATTCTGGACACTCGTGCGGCAGGACATTTCCGAGGGTTTAGAGGCCTCTTCCGCACAACGCTTTTCAGTTTTATGACCATTCTGGACACCTTCCCCGCATTTGCGGAAGACACCGATTAGTCGGACAAGTCGGACTTGCCTGACCTGTCCGACTCTACCATTCTGGACACCCGCCACCGCACATTCTGGACACCCGCCACCGCACATTCTGGACACCCGCGCACCTCATTCTGGACACGCATACCCCTCATTCTGGACCCCCGTCACGCTTCCCGCATTCTCGGGAAACTCGGACAAGTCGGACAAGTCGGACAAGTCGGACAAGTCGGACAAGTCGGACAAGTCGGACAAGTCGGACAAGTCGGACAAGTCGGACAAGTCAGACTCTATCGTTTTGGACCCCGCGCGCGACTCATTCTGGACTCCCGCGCACCACATTTTGGACCCCCGCGCTGCTTCCCGCTGTCGCGGGAAAAACTCATTTCTCATTATTCTCGTTATCTGTTTTCCGGCCATCACAGCCGTAACCCATCGGCCCCGTGTATTCGCCCATTGTCTTTTATCTTTTTTATAAGCGTCTTGATTCTACAATATAGTGAATTTGTCAATTTAATGTTATGTTAATGCTTGTGAATAAACAACTTAATGCAATATTTTCCACAAAAAAATGTCAGCCGCCGCCTATTATCCCGGTTACATTCACGCTCACGGCAAGGACGCCATAGTGATCCACAAAATCCTGTCCAAGCCCAAAGGCCTGGAATAGAAGACAGCGGCTCCAACCGGGATTTAATCTTTGTCAGGCGCTCCGGCCTGACTTTGGACTGCGGCGACCCTGCGCCGCTTTGGTTTTCTGCCCCGTTTTTTGTATTTCTGCCCGCTGTTTGAATTTTGTCCTGAATCCAAAGCGGCGCAGGGGCTGCGCAATCATAAAGAGAGGCTAAAATACAAATTTCTATACAATAAATTTTAATTGCTTTGTTCAGTTGAGCTTCATGAACTTGAAAAATCCGGTTAAAGGGCGATATTAGTTGAGGAGCCGTTCGCGGCGTCTCATGCGGAATCATAAATAACGAAACAGGCATCGTGCCTCTTTCTCGATAATTGTTTTCAGGAGGGAGCTATGCATTTCCTGAGTTTGAGAGATTACAGCGCGGAAAACTTATGCAAAATAATTGAACGCGCCTGTGATATGAAACAACGGCCCCGGGACTATGCGCGTTCGCTGGAAGGACGCAAACTTTATCTGCTTTTCCAGAAAACTTCCACCCGCACCGCCTTGTCGTTCGAAGCGGGAATCAATGAGCTCGGCGGCTATTATTACATGCAGAAATGGGAAGACAGCAATTTCTCCATCGGCGAAATCAGGGACGAAATCCGCTATGTGGGCCGCAATGTCGATCTGGTCATGGCCCGCTTGAAAAGTAATGACGACGTTCTCGAAATGGCCAAATATTCTCCGGTGCCGCTCATCAACGGCTGCTGCAATAAATGTCATCCCTGCCAGGGGATGGCGGACATCATGACGATTTTCGAACTGTTCAAGACCTACAACGTAAAAGTGCTTTATATCGGAGCGCGCAACAACGTGTTCAATTCGCTGCTGGCGTCGCTGCCGCGGCTCGGCTCGGATTTCTACGCCGTCACGCCGATTGAAAGCGCCGGCGCCGCCAATCCGGAACTCGTGGTGGAGATGATCCGGACCGGAAAATACCATGACATCGATCACAGCATCAATGAAAAAGATTTTCGCCATCTCGCCGCCGAAATGGATGTGATTTACACCGATACCTGGGTGGATATGGAATTTTTCAAAGCCGTGGAGTTTAAAGATAAAAAAGACGCGATCATCCGCAAAATGATGCCGTTTCAGTTGAACATGAAACTGCTAGGCGGCCTTAAAGCCAAAGTTTTCCATGACATGCCGATTCATCCCGGTCTGGAGATTGACCGCGACATCGTCGAAGCCAATATTGAGACCATCCTCACCCAGAGCGAAAACCGCCGTCACGCCCAGAAAGCAATCATGTACGAATTGCTCAATCCCACATGGCTGTAGATTAATCCAGGAGGGTTTCGACTCTTTCGGAAAAATGGAGCAGAGGTTTAAGATGAAGCGAAATATAATCAAGACATTTATATTAAGCCTGCTATTGGTAAACCTGGCCTGCGGATATGCATATGGTTCTTTTTCCAGTGGAAACGACGATGGTCTGTTCCGGACGGAATGGACCCCGTTGCAGTTCGGTCTGTTTTCGCCTGCGCAATTAATGGAGTCCAATGTCAATGTTTATGGACTGTCATTCCTTGTGCTGGCAGGAGAAAATTATAATCACAATATTTATGGGTTGGACTTTGCTCCTGTTATGGAACACCGCAACTGTAAGGATTATAGTATTACCATGCGCCTATTGGGCATCTTTGGCACATATTACGGTTTGACTTCCGGCTTTCTGAACATGGATTGTGATAATGTTGGAGTGATGCTGGGTGGACTCAATTCGCTAGGCCAAAACCAGGGCGTATCGCTGGCGGCAGTAAATTACTCTGAAGATGACAACTCCGGAGTAATGGTTGGATGTTTCAACTGTAGCCGATGGGGGTGGCAGTTCGGCTTATTGAATTATAACGAAAGCTCCGTTATCCAGTGGACTCCGCTGTTTAATTATTCATCAAAATCAGAGATGATGAAGAAAATTGACTATCGCAACCAACTGATTATGAATTTTCTGAAACAGTTGTTCCGTGACTATAAGAAAATAAAATTCTGCCTCTTCACCAGAATTCGTGGGTAAAAGTTGGTTCCGGAAGTTCTCCGAGTTGATGGTATAAGCATATTTTAGCGATTTTTATGGTTCTGAATCCGAAAGATTTTCTGATGGTCAAATTTATTTTTCTGTTCAACC
>CAIKZE010000189.1 GCA_903831825.1 uncultured Lentisphaeria bacterium
GACAACAGCATCTTCGGCGGATACTGCGCACTTCCGCTGCCACGTTCGTTGATCTCAAAATTATGCACATCAAGCACATCAACCGTATCCACTATGAAATGCACCATGCTGTCTTCCGGCAGCCATTCCCTAAGGTCTGGCGGAAACATCATAGGCGTATCCCGGTCCACATTCACAAACTTCGCTCCCATCGTCAAATCCTTTTTGATCGTAATATATCACTACACAATTTTCATGCTATATGGCCTTTGAAAAAAAGTCCGACAGGCTGCTAGGGCATGAATTTAGCACGTTTGGATGGGGCGACCATGGCCTTGGAAGTAATTATCCTGAAATGTTAAAGTGGTATCGTAAAGCGGCTGAACAGGGAGATGCTCCATCACAGCGTGAGTTGGGTTACTGTTATGTAGCCGGACGTGGTGTGGAGAAAGACCCTGTTGAAGCTGCTAAGTGGCTTCGTAAAGCTGCTGAACAGGGAGATGCTCGTGCTCAGTATGGGCTTGGTGAGCTCTATTCGACTTGTGATGCTGTTGGGAAAAATGATGCAGAAGCGGTAAAGTGGTTTATCAAGTCCGCTGAACAAGGAGATAAGGGAGCGCAGATGGCGCTTGCAAAGTTCTATAGCTCAGGCCGTGTTGTGAAAAAGGATATGCAGGTGGCAAACTATTTGGAGTTTATTGCTAACGCATATGAAGTTACCATGTGGGAAAAAGATGGTATTGGCAAACATATTAATATCACTAAAGAAATGGCTAAAAAGAAGTTGTTGCCTGGTGATCGGGCGTATCTGGATTCGCTCTCCCCAGAGAAACAAGAAAAGTTCCTCGAAGGAGTAAGGAATGGAATGTCGCGCCATGCTAATCATGGTGAGTTGTTTGAAGAAGATATCGTTACACCTACCAAGTCTCCATCAAGTAGTGATGTTGCTAAAGCAACTATACTAAAACAAGATAAAAAGGATGAATAACCCATTAAAAATGACTTGCCGCAGTTGCAGCATTTTATGTTGTACTGCGGCTCCGGCGTCATGCCGGATTTCTCTAATTTTATCATTCCATGAAAGATTAATTAATAGGGAGAAAGTTCAATGAAAAAGTTACAAATTGCTTTTTGGGCTACCGTTATCGCGATGGCAGTTACAATCACTCTCAATGCTGAAATCGTTACCTGTAAAGACGGTACCCCGTACGATGTTCTGAGTATCGTCAAGACTAACGCCATGGGTATCGTAGTCAATACTCCCGTCAATGAAAGTGGTCAAGATAAGGCTTGGATATCATATATGAATATGACTCCTGCCGATCAGAAACGCTTCGGCTTTGACCCGAAAACGTTCGATGACTATGTTCGGAAAATGGCTGAAGGCGATAAAACCTTAGCTGACGATCCGAGTGCTACTCCTAACTACAGAACACCAACTGCCTATGGTACGGTTACGCAATATGTTATTCCGCAAACTACAACACGGGAACAATATCTGCAACAGCAGGTGCAGAATAATCCGGTTCAAGGGAATCAGGTATCCGTACAAGGCGTTAATGGTGTATCGCCGGTTGCCGGTGGCGTTAAAGTTCAAGCCGTGGCGGTTGCTGCGCCTGCCAGCTATGCCGGGCTGTCAACCCAGGAAGCCAAAGCCTCGGTTCCTGGAGCCGCTGTCGGAGTATCGCCATCCGGCGTTGGCATCAACACGCCGATAGCCAATATCGGGGTTTCTCCGAATGGCATTGCCGTTAATACTCCAGTAACCAATGTCGGAGTGACCAAAGATTATATTGGCGTTCAAACGCCGATAGGCGGGATTAAATTATCAGCGGGTCCGGTGCCTGAACCCGTCTATTATTCAGTTCCAGCTTCTACTGTTCAGATATCGGCAATAAACATTGGTCCCCCAGTGATAGCACCGGTTCAAATTCCATTGATTGGTATTCCGGTTGTTCCCGCAGGAGCAGTTATTCCACCAGTCGTGGTTTACTCCCCTGTGATTACGGCTGTGGATTGCCCACAGCCTGTCGGCAAGGCTATTGACGGCACAATATACTCAAATCCGATAATCTATGCCGGAACGGTACAACAGCCAGTCATTAACTATGCAGGGACATTCAATCCATGGATGCAGTCGTATGGTTACGGTACTTTCGGGTACTCTGCCAACTATGGCTGGTCAGGCAATCCCTGGTACTACCGAGGCAGTTGCTATGGTTCTTACTCCGGATGGGGTGCGCCAAACGTCTTCGGGGGAACAAGGGCTGCCGCATCCACGGGTGGAGGATGGACACAATACAGCCGCTAACTTATTTATAGAAACAATGGGTGCTGGCGCATATCGCGTCAGTACCCGTTTATTTTAATCTTATCAACTGGAGGAATCTATGAAAGCGATTATGATAATGGCATTGCTGGCAGTGAGTATAGCTGGATCGGCATTTGAATTATGGGACGTTGAACCGCGCCAAGTTACTGTTCCTGCACAATATCAGGACATTTATATGTTTCTACGCCGGATCGAGACATTTCATTCAACCTGGTTTGTTCGTGACGGTGTTCGTGTAATCGGCTATGGCGACCGCGATTATGATTTGTCCAATCCAGTGAATAAAAATTCCATGACGGAAAATATGGCGAACTGGCGATTGCTGCGTAACATCAGAATCATAGATAATTATCTGGATACTGTCATTGAAGTTCCGTTGACCAGGCATCAGAAAGACGCGCTTATATCCTATATTTACAGTACGTCAATACCGGAATTCACGAACGGCAATGTCCTCCGTTTGCTCAATCAGAAAAGAGCTTACGGCGATGTTCCAAATGAACTGCGGAGAGCCGTATTTTTGCCGGATGACAAATCGACAAATTCCTGGTTGACAACCAGAAGATCACAGGAAATTTCGTTATGGAGTCGATAATAAGCTAAAAAGTGAAAGGAGAACGTTAAAATGAAAATATTAATGATGGCTGGATTTTTGTTTGCTGCCGTAGCGTTCATAATAGGAAATTATGTCATTGTAAACTTCTTAGTAACCGCTTATAATGAAGCTACAAGCGGTTGAAAAGGAGTGGGAGAATATGAACAGTATATGTGGGCATCGTCTTCCATTTCCATTCAATCTTTTCCGGAACGATAAGAATGTAACGTATCGAATTGAATGTAAAAAGTGTGGCTGGCAAAAAGATTTCCGGATATTCAGCGGAACGGTATGGTACGCGCCTGGCGTTACTCCATCAGATAATGTAGTTAAAGCGAAACGCGAACTACCTGCTGTTTGTCCTGAATGCGGAGCCAGAATCAGGAAATATAAATTACCATGCTTCATTAAAGAATGTTGATATTAATCTACTTATCTACATTCTGTCAGGAATACTTTGAACAGTAAATGAAGCCAAAAACTACCGGCTTGGGTTGCTGTTTATTTTGCTACAAGGAATGAAAAAGCAGCAGCAACAGCATTACCCAGGACGCTCTGGAATCAATGCTCTGCAATAGTTTTATCAATCTCCGGAAAGTCAGATAGACGAGATATCTTTCAATGACTCTTTCTCGTCCGGCGTTTGCCAGATGGGACACTTTTGCCAGTTCTCCGGGAATCCCATGAAAACAAGAGAAATGTCTTCATATTGAGAAAAAAGACTGGTCAGCCGCCCCTGCCAGCAACTATTCGGCGCACAGAATTTAAGCATATACATTAAAACGGTCAGAAGACCGAAAAGGCGGTTATTATCCACGGCGACAGGGTCACGCCAGCACGCCTGGCGTTCAGGAATCACCGGTTTGATCGCCAATTCCCGGTTCCACAGCCTTGCATGATGAGCGCAAATATTTCTGATGTAGTTAATAGTCTTTAACCATGACTCAAGCACCTTGGCGCTTATCCCGAAATCATTGGCGATCTGCTTTTTCAGGTGGTATTCAAGGTGGCGGAACATGGTCAGCATGTTCCCGAAAGTCATAAGTTCGGCGGCCATCCATATCGGTAAATCCTGATGCTCATTATATTTACGTTCGAAATGCTCAACAAAATTCTCGCGGCTCCTTTGAACATTATGTCTTATTTCTACAAGAAAACGGTCATGCTCGCCAAGGTCAAATTCATCAAAGTTCTTTACGTCCAGATAACCGAAGGGCCCGTATTTAAGGGAAAAACTGTTAATCATCTTAGTCTTAATCGCAATCTCCAGTCTTTCGACCGCATCAATGACCAGAAGCCGGAGCTGCCGGTCAAAAGTATAACGCCTCCAGGCTGTCTGAAAGCGAGTGTTGGCTTTAAAGGTGTCATCATGATTCTTGAACGGATACCAGTAGGCGCTTAACCGGTAATAGCTGACGGAACTTAATATTTTAATGAGTGCGTCTTTGTCGTCAACAATCATTCCACGGCTGATGATAAGTTCGGCTTGCTGTTCGTAAGAGAGCGGGGATTTTTCATATTTCATTATAACGCTTCCCCGTAAAAAAGAAAGACCCCCGACATTTGAGCATTGTTAAGAGGCTTCAGGGGTATGCTATTTATATTATACACTATTTTGTCAACAAAAACAACTTTTATTGACAAATGAACAGCAAAAAAGAATGAAACTAAAATTTAAAAATTGAAGAAGTCCAACAGCCGTCGTGTCACCAGTTGCTCGATGAATAGTCACCGGCGCGAGGCGCTTTCCTTATTTTTCGATTGTAACGGGGGATATGGCTGGCCAA
>CAIKZE010000190.1 GCA_903831825.1 uncultured Lentisphaeria bacterium
GCACTTTCGGCTTTGCCGGTTCGTTACAAAGCTACGGCTTTGCTCCTCTCCGGCAACCCCAAAATTTCTCCCCGATACCCTCAGTATAAAAATACCACTTATTTCTTTACAACTCCTTAATAGCAAAATTCGTCAACTTTTAAAATTTAGTTTCATTCTTTTTTGCTGTTTTTGCAGACAATTTAATAGCAAAATCGCCAAAGACATTTAAATTACAGTAAAAGAAGCTGTGAATGTTCCGTTTCTTCGGGAACGTTTACCGTTTTATTCCCCGGGAGCGAAAGGAAGCAGAAATTTGCCGATTTTGATGAGATTAAAATTGATCCGGTTGATTATAGCCGTCTGCCGTTATGCGGAATTTTCTAATGAAAACATCGCCTTTCTCGATGTGTAATTGCTGTAATGGCCGGTCTTTTGACGAGCCTGAAATCCTTTCGGCGATTCAGCTCAGAAAGCCATTGGATTATCAGTCCTTCTGATATTTACGGTGTAAGTTATGTGTACGCGGAAAATGCGATTTCTGAAGTCAAGGAACTTGCAACAGTTTATCTGGCGGCGCGCGGCGGCGACGGATGTGTGTTAGAGTTATTGAAATGGATTATAAACTGGGAGAAGTAATGCCCATGAACAATGCGACAAGCGCTCTGCAAGTACGAAATCATATTATCGAACTGCTTGCAAAAAAGAGAAACTATCAGCAGGAAATAAAAGATTTAGCCAGTCAGTATGAATATGTCGTTTTTTACGGCTGCGGCATGATTCTTAATAGTATTATTGATACATGGAACCAGTATATCGGCAGAAAAATTGACTTTTGCTGCGACAGGGACAGTGAAAAATGGGGAAAGTCTTTTCGTGGCATCAAATGCATATCGCCGCAGGAATTGACAGCAATAAAAGATCGGTGTGCTGTATTTGTTACTATCGGTAAATTCAGGGCTGCGTATGATTTTTTACAGGGAATCGGCATTGCTTCGGTAAACCAGATATTTAAATATGATATAGTTGCCGCTGAATTACTGCATAAAATCCAACCGGCCGAACTCGCGGAACACTTGAGTCAAACCTGTAACGTTTTGTCGGATGCGCAGTCAGTAAAAGTATTTGAGGCTATTGTTAACCGGATATTCGACTGCAAAAGCGGTCTCGATGTTATGGCGGACGTGTGTGAGAAGAACCAATATTTCCCGACTGATATTATTAAACTGTCAGATCATGAAAGTCTGGTGGACGGGGGGGCATTTGACGGTGACACGATTGCCGATTTTGCCCGGCGCACCCATGGACTGTTTGATAATATTTTCGCCTTTGAAATGGATGAAATTAATTTTAACGCCTTGCGGGAAAACGTTCGTAAAATGCCGGAACAAGATCGGATCAAAATTTTCAACCTTGGTATTTGGGATCGTGAATGCGATATCACTTACAGCACGGAAAGCGCCGATAGTTCCATCGGGGAAGGTGCGGCCCATGGACATGTGGTTACGCTTGATGATGCGCTCAAAAATGAAAAGGTTACTTTTATCAAAATGGACATTGAGGGTGCGGAACCGCAGGCGTTGCGCGGCGCACAGAACATCATCAGGACGCAGAAGCCGAAGCTCGCAATATGTATTTACCACGATTTCAAACATCTATGGGAAATTCCGCTGTACATAAAGGAACTGGTTCCGGAATATAAAATTTATCTGCGTCATCATACCGATCTGGCCTACGAAACGGTATGTTACGCAATGGTTTAGCAGGAGAAGTTTGTATGCAAGAGAAAGAGATTGAAAACGTCAAGCGAGCCAAGTTGCGACAGGAAAAACCGGCGGTATATGACAAGGTGATAAAAATCGCCGAACGGCATCAGCAAGGCATCGCCACCCCGATTATTGATATTGCCTACAACTATGCCTGCAATCTGAAATGCCAGCATTGCTCGGCAGCCAGATTTCAGAAAAAAGCGCGTAAATTGACTCCTGCCGACTTGAAAAAACTCAGTGACGAAGCAGATTCACTCGGGTTGTGCCAGTTCAATCTTTCCGGCGGCGAACCGCTGATCTTCAAAGATCTCGACGAAGTAATTGCCGCACTGCAACCAAGTAAATTCCATCTGAGCATGAGTACCAATGGTCATTTTATGACTCAGGAAATGGCGAGGCACCTAAAGGCAATCGGCTTGGACAAGGTAAAGATCAGTATGGACGATTTCGACGAGAAACTGCACGATTCCAACCGGAATAGCCCGGGGGCCTATCAGAAAGCGGTAGCCGCAATGATGAATGCCCGTGATGCCGGACTCAGCGTGGTGGTTCAGACGGTAGTGACACACCAGAATTGCAAGACAGACAGAACTGTGCAAATGGCAAAATTCGCTCAGGAAAACGACTTTACTCTTGATGTCATGGTAGCCAGGGCTATCGGTGCCTGGGAGGGGAAGCATGAAGTGCTGGTAGATGAAGAGGATGCCGAGTTTCTCTGGCAGGTGCATCAGAAGTATCCGGCATTGCATCGTGATACATTCCCGTCTTACGGAATGGATAAGGGCTGCGGTTGCGTTGATTCAACTTTGCATCTCACTCAATTTGGCGATATTCTGCCATGTGTTTTTATTCATATCGCCATCGGAAATATTTTTGAGGAAAGTCTGGCTGATATCATCAAACGCGGCCAGAGCATCAAATGTTTTCAGAAATACAGCCGTTTGTGTCTTTCCGGCGAAGACCGCGAGTTCATCAACAAGTATATGACGAAATTTTACGGCAAGCAATTGCCGATCCTTTGGTCGGAAGCATTTGACGAGGAAGATTTTGTGAAATGATCAGGTATACTGAACTGAAATCAACCAACCGGCAGAATCTCATGGAGATACTGCCGCTGCAAAAACCGTTCACGGTTCTTGTTGAACCGTCCAGTTGCTGCAATTTCAAGTGCGTTCAGTGCTTTCAGGGTATCAAGGAAGACAATTACTTCACCCGCAACCGGATGAATATGCCGCTTGAGCGGTTCCGGAAGATTATTGCGCAGTTGCAAGCCTGGGAAGGGCCTAAACTCAAAGTGCTGAAACTCAGTCTGTACGGCGAACCGCTGATAAATCCTGCTTTCTGCGAAATGTTGAGAATCGCCAGAGAGGCGGATATCGCCGAACGGATTGAGACCACAACCAATGCTTCGCTGCTGACCTCCGCCGTCGCGGAAAAACTGGTCGAGTACCGGCTGGATTACGTCAGGGTCTCTATTTATGCGCCCGACCAGCATAAACATGAGAAAATCACCGGTTCCAAAGTGGACATCAGCTCCATCCACGAGAACCTCCGGATATTGCAGGAAATCAAAAAGCAGCACAAGTCAGAGAAGCCGTTCGTCAGCGCCAAAATGCTGGATACATACAGCGAAGACAATAACCGTTTCATCCAAATGTATCAGGACGTGGCCGATGAATTGTATATTGACAAACCGCATAACTGGATTAAAACCGGCGACGCTGATTTCATGAAAAATTACTATCAGGATGGAATGGCGGCGGCGGTTGACGATCTTAAGCAGCACAGCACCAAACGCAGCGCCTGCCCCATGGCGTTCACCACCATGGCTGTCCGCAGTAATGGCGACGTCGCCCCCTGTTGCGTGGACTTTGTCGGCGGGACTAATCTGGGCAATATCGAAGAACATTCCATGCCGGAAATCTGGCATTCTGACCGTTGGTTCGAATTTCAGAAGATGCAGTTGCAGAACCGCAAACATGAAAACTATTCATGCGCCCGTTGCGATATCTATTTGAGTGACCATTACACCAGGGACAATATCGACGGATTTCCCGTTGAAAAATTGCGCCGGAAAAATTTCAATTAAAGAGCCTGACTATGGACAAAAAGAAAATCAGTGTCGTCGGCAGTTGTTACAATGAAGAAGGCAACTTGCAGGAATTTTATGACCGGGTCGTAAAAACGCTGTCCCTCTTTCCGCAGTATTCATACGAAATCATCGTTGCGGACAATTGTTCGACTGACGGCAGCCGGGATATTTTACGACAACTTGCCGCAAAAGATAAGAATTTTAAAGTAATATTGAATTCCAATAACTTTGGACCGATCACTTCTGGTTACAATGCGTTCTTGCAGGCATCCGGCGATGCGGTGATGCTTATAAGTTCTGATTTGCAAGATCCGCCGGAGATGATTGCCGACTTTATCCACAAATGGGAAGATGGCTATCTTGTGGTTATTGCGGTCAAAAGCAAAAGCAGCGAAAATCCATTGATGTTTCTTTTGCGCCGCTTCTATTACCGGATGCTGGCAAAATTTTCCGATACCGATCATGTCATTGAAAATTTCACCGGGTTCGGGCTTTATGACCGTAAATTTATGAATGCCCTGAAACGTTATCATGACCCGAATCCGTATTTTCGCGGGTTTGTCAGTGAAATCGGGTTCAAGAGGGCTGAAATAGAATTTGTTCAGCCGCAACGGAAATATGGCCGGTCGAAGCATAATTTTTTCACTTTGTATGATGTGGCGATGTCCGGATTCGTCAACCACTCCAAACTGCCGCTGCGCCTGGCAACATTTTCAGGATTCTGCCTGGCGGGATTGAGTCTGTTGCTGGCTTTCGGATATCTGATTTATAAGCTTCTGTACTGGGATACTTTTACGCTTGGTTTGGCGCCGCTGGTAGTCGGATTATTTTTCTTTTCGGCGGTGCAATTGATTTTTATCGGCATTATCGGCGAATATATCGGGGCGATCCTGACTCAGGTAAAAAACCATCCGCTGGCGATTGAAGATGAAAAAATTAATTTTGAAAACGAGGATTGATGAATATGCCGATTTGCGCTTGCAGAGTTTGCGGCAACGCTTTTTTTGAAAAAACGCTGTTGCATTATGAGAATATGCCGAAAGCGGCGCAGAATTTTCCGGACGCGGCGGCACTGGCGGATGAGTCTGGCGCTGACTTGACGGTGTGCCAGTGTTCCGGCTGCGGCCTGGTGCAGTTGAACAACGATCCGGTGCCTTACCATAAAGAGGTGATCCGGGCCGCGGCAGTCTCTGCGGTAATCAAGGATTTCAAGACCCGGCAATTTGCCGGTTTCATTCAGAAATATTCACTGCGGGGAAAGAAAATAATGGAGATCGGCTGCGGCCGCGGCGAATTCCTGTCACTCCTGCAAACACTTGATGTTGATGCCTATGGCCTGGAATCCTCCGAATCCTCCGTCATGCAATGCGTAAAAAACGGGCTCAAGGTTTCTGAAGGATACCTCGACGGCGAAACCGGAGCGTTGGACAATGGTCCGTTCGACGCATTTTTACTGCTGATGTTTCTGGAACACATGCCCGACCCGGATTCCGCATTGAAAGCAATCTATAATAATTTGACGGATGGAGCGGTCGGTCTGGTTGAAGTGCCTAATTTTGACATGATGCTGCGCAACAAGTTATTCTCTGAATTCATCGGCGACCATCTGTTGTATTTTTCGCGGGAAACTTTGCAGACGGCCCTCAATCTTAACGGTTTTGAAGTTCTCGAATGCAGCGAATTGCGGGACGATTACGTTATCTCCGCGGTAGTGAGAAAACGCGGGGAATTGGATATTTCCAATTTTTATGATTATCAAACCCGGATTGCAGCCGGAATTAATGAATATATTGACCGTTTCGGAGAGAAAAAAGTGGCGATATGGGGCGCCGGACATCAGGCGCTGGCCATTATCGCGTTGACGAAAATAGCAGACAAAATCAGGTACGTTGTTGATGCCGCGCCATTCAAACAAGGCAAATACACTCCGGCCACTCATTTGCCGATTGTTGCGCCGGACACGCTCCGCGCGGACCCGGTTGAGGCGGTGATCGTCATGGCGGCCAGCTATTCCGACGAGGTGGCCGGAATTCTGCGCCGGCAGTTCTCCCCGCAGATAAAGATCGCAATTCTCAGGGATTTCGGCCTGGAAATGGTTGGCGCATGAAACGAATTATCCAGAAGTATTACTGCCACCGTGCCGAAATCGATAAAATTTTCCGCTTCCTGATTACCGGAGGGTGGAATACTCTTTTCGGTATTTTGGTGTACATCGCTTTATATGAAGGACTGAAGCAATGGGTGAATTATCTGGTGTTGCTGATTCCTGGCAATATCCTGGCAATTACTAACGCCTATATCTGCTACAAGCTGTTTGTGTTCAAAACCCGCGGCAATATCATCCGCGAATATTTGCGTTTTTATGTGGTTTACGGCAGTGCGATGCTGTTGGGTTTTGTACTGATGTTCTGCCTGGTTGACGGTTTCGGATTTAACCCGGTCGCCGCACAATTTTTATGCGTGCCGATCTCGATAGTATTCAGTTATTGCAGTCACCGCAATTATTCCTTCCGCAAGCCGAAGGATAAAACTGATAATGATGATTCCGGCAAAAAACAACCGGAAGAGGAGGAGAAGAGAAATGAATAAAGAAATTTTCCGTGAAGATTTAGCTGATATTCTCCAGCGGCTTACTCCTTTGCAGGATAAGTTACGCGGCAAACGCATATTTCTTTCCGGCGGCACCGGTTTTTTTGGGAAATGGCTGCTGGAGAGTTTCGTGTTAATTAACCGCCAGTATGCGCTTGGCGCAACGCTGACGGTGCTGTCACGCAATCCGGAAAAATTCCTGTCTGAATATCCGAAATTCCGCGACTTCCAGGAAATTTCTTTCGTTAAAGGGGATATCCGCAACTTTACTTTTCCCGCCGGTAATTTTGATTATGTGATTCATGCGGCGACGGAAGTCAATTTGAAAATGGACCAGGAACATCCGGAAGAGATGTATTCGGTGATTCTGGAGGGAACTCGGCGGATACTGGATTTCACGGCAACCTCCGGCGCCGGGAAAATGCTTTTTATAAGCTCCGGCGCGGTATATGGCACTCAGCCGCCGGAATTGGCGAACATCTCCGAAGATTTTATGAATACCTCCGGTTTCGAAGGCCCGGAATCCGCTTACGGACGGGGAAAACTGCATTCGGAGCGGCTCTGTCTGGAATATGCCGCCATGGACCGGTTTTACATTACCATTGCCCGCTGCTTCGCGTTTGCCGGACCTTATCAGCCTCTGAATACGCACTTGGCGCTCAGTAATTTTATTAGTGACTGCCTCGAAAAAAGGCCCATAACGATCAGGGGCGACGGCACTGCTTTGCGTTCATATATGTACGCCGCCGACCTGGCGGTATGGCTCTGGACGATTCTGGTTAAAGGTTTGAATGACAGGGCTTATAATGTCGGCTCGGAGCAGGCGATATCCATTGCCGGCCTGGCGGCGGAAGTCAACCGATGTTTTGGAAATTGCAGCGAGATTCAAATTCTTCAGCCTCCGCTTGAAAACGTACTGCCTTCCCGTTATGTACCGAGTACCGGGCGCGCCAGAAAAGAATTGAATCTGACAATGAATTTCCCGCTCAGTCAGACTCTGGAGAAAACCATCCGCTGGTATTTGCAAACCTGAGAATCCGTCCGCGTTTGCTCCGGAAGCGATCAAGGTTCGCGGGCTGTCTCGTCCAGTGACTTGATCAGCGGATAGGTCAGATACTCGATAATCCGTCGTTGTCCGGACTTAATTTCTATTTGCGCCTCCATGCCCGGGATCAGCCGGAACGAGTCGCTGACTCCGTGCAGCTTCCCGCTGATGGCGGCTCTAGCCCGGTAGTAGGAGCCGCCTTCCGGTTCGCTGGACTGTTTCTGACGCTGCAAGGTATCCTCGGAGATGTCCCGGATTTTCCCGTCAAGTGTGCCGTATTTCTGGAACGGATAAGCATTGAGTTTGATTCTGACGTCTGAACCGACTTTGACTTTTCCAATATCCTGCGGATGGACTTCCGCTTCCAATTCGATTGTTCCATCCAGGGGAATGAGTGTAACCAGCGCCTCCGCTTCGCGCACCGCGGAGCCTTCAGGGAAGGCCGCAATCTCCTGTACCACTGCTTTGCACGGCGCGCGCAAATAGATAGATGAAACGAGACGCTCGTTCTTCTCATACATCTTCTGGGTTGATAAAAGTTCACGCTCGATCTTTACCATCTCCTCGGAAAGAGTATTTCTCCACTCCTGCATGAAAGATCTTTTTTCAGACAACGTACTTTCCCGCTGGTGCGAAAGTTCAATCAAGTTGTTTGTCACCGTGTCAACCCCGGATTCCATTTCCATTCTGGAGATGGACACTTGAAGCAATTCTTTCAAGGAAGTAGCCTGCTTCTCGTGCAGATTCGTGAACATCGTTTCAATTTTCTTAAGCGCGGCAAGACGTTCCCGCTGTTTCGCCAGATTATCCTCTTTTTCTTTTTTTGACGCATCCAGCTGCCTGATCGCGGAGTCATAATAGTTAATCTTCTCCATGTAATACTTCTGACGCTGTCTGTAAATCGTCTGCTGCCATTGGGACGATTTCTCATTCCCTTGCGCCTGATACGAAATTTCGTCAAATTCGGCTTTCAAACGCTCAAACTGGGCTTTCAACGAGCTGAGCTCATTTTTGAGTCGGTCAGCTTCGGCGATGTTAATCGTCGGATCAAAGGTGATAAGCACCTGGTCGGGCTTGACGATGTCGCCGATTTTGACATTGATCTCCTTAATCACAGCGCGTTCAAGCGGTTTCATTATGACATTTTGTTTGTCTGAAACCAGTTTCCCGTTTGCCTGAACAATTACATCCACTTTGCCCAGGCATGCCCACAGGAGCGCGCATGCCAAAAAGAGGAACGAGGCTAAAACACTATATTTGGCCCAAAACGGCAATACCTGATTTTTTATTTCAAGCGCATCCGGCTGAAAATCAACTGCTTTTTCCGGTATCTCACTCATGGCTGAACTCCTCCCCCCATTTGCTGTTGCCAGAATTCACGATAAGTACCCGGCTGCGACAAAAGCTCCTGATGCGTCCCCAGGGCGGTTCTCTCGCCTTTATCGATCACCAGAATTATGTCTGCGCTGCTGACAATGCTCAGGCGGTGGGAAACGATCAATACCGTCCGCCCTTTGCTGATTGCTTTCAGGTTGGTTTGGATCACATGTTCGCTCTCCGGGTCAAGCGAACTGGTCGCTTCATCGAAAATCAGGATCGGCGGATTCGAGAGCAGAGCCCTGGCGATTGCCAGCCGCTGCTTCTGACCGCCGGAAAGATTGGAGGCGTTCTCTTCAAGAACCGTGTCATAACCGCGAGTAAGCTGCTGGATAAACTCATCGGCGCCGGCAAGTTTTGCCGCATAAATGATTTCCTCAATACTCGCATTCCGCTTAGTCAGACTGATGTTATTGCGAACAGTCCCGCTGAAAAAATAATTTTCCTGCAAAACGACGCCGATACTGCTTCTAAGGTGGGATTTGTCAATCTCGCGGATATCGATCCCGTCAATCTTGATCAAGCCTTGTCCGACGGGATAAAGTCCCTGCAGGAGTTTGGTCAACGTGCTTTTGCCGGACCCTGAGCGGCCGACAATGCCTATTGTGCTGCTTTGTGGAATTTCCAGGGAGAAACGAAGAATTGCAGGCGGCAAATCCGGACGATATTGAAAAGTAACATTTTCAAGAGCAATATGTCCGCGCAACGGATTTCTCACTCCGCCGCTGTCCGGTTCGGTCGGCGTATTCATCACCACCCCCAGCATCCGGACAGAAAGCGCTATCTGTTGATATTCGTGGATCAGGCCGATCAACTTTACGAGCGGACCGGTTACCCGCCCCGCCAGCATCTGGAATGCGATCAGCGCGCCGACGGTGATAACTTGTCCGAAAACCAAATGGGCGCCGAGCCAAATGACCGTCACCGTCATCATCATTTCCAGCACGCTGCTGATGCTTTTGGCGGTCATCGAAATTTTACCGACCTTGAAATAGGATTTGATCGCGTAAGCAGTGGAATCGTCCCATTGCTTTTCCTGAACCGGCTCCAGGGCCATGGATTTTACGGTACGCACCCCATGGATCGACTCCACCAGCATGCTCTGCCGTTTGCCTTCCGCCTGATAGAGTTCATTGAGACGCCTCTGGAAAGGTTTGATCAAGCTGGCTATCACCAGCGCCATCAACGCGGAGTAGCCCAGCACCACCAGGGTCAGTTGAACACTGTAAAGAATAAGAAAAGGAATGAAGATGCACAAGGAAAACAAGTCGAGAACCGTAAAGAAAAGATTGCCGGAAAGAAAGCCCCGGATCTTTTCTGTCTGCTGCATGTGCTTCAAAAGTACGCCGGAGGGAATTCGTTCAAAAAAATCGATCGGCAGCCGCATCAGATGGCGGAAAGTTTTGGTGGCGGTTGAAATATCGATTTTGTTGGTGGCAAACAGTAAAAAGTAATTTCGCACGAAATCGAGAAAGCCGTTGAAGCAGACTGCCGCCAGAATACCGATGCCGAGAACATTGAGGGTATTGTAAGATTTGTTTACCAGCACTTTGTCCACGACGATTTGAAAGAAGAGCGGCACGATCAGCGATATGAGCGTAATCATTATCACGGTTAAGGCAATTTGTCCGAAGATTCCCCTGAGCTTGAAAAACTCAGGAATGAACCAGCCGAGCCCGAACGGGCGGTTTTCATCGGAAAGTTTGTAGATCCTTTTTAGAAGAATCACATGGTCTGTGCATTCGGCTTCAAACTGCTCCCGCTTCCAGAATTGGAAACGCGGCTGCGAACTGTCCTTGTCCTCCGGATCAATCAGAACGACCTCATCTTCCTCTTCATTTTTCCGGGAACCGCAGAGAACAAGGTACTTGCCGTTTTTCTTGATTCCGATGGCTGGAAATGCTTTGTGCAGGGCATTGATTTCTTCCCAGGACAACGTGAGCTTTCGGGTTTTAAATTCATAATGATGGGCTATTTCCAGCAGCAGCGCCTCGCGGATCTCCTCATCGCCGACCGCGAATTCGTGCATCACGCGGCGAATGTCCGCGCTGACGCCATGATGATTGGCAATCGAGCAGAAACAGAACAGCGCGCTGTGCTTCCGGATATCCACTTCTTGCAGGTTGCGGAAAATGATTACTTTGTCCGAAGCCCGCTCGATAAGCTGTTTCGCCGGCACCGTCAGCAGTTTGCCCACATCCACGCCGGGATCGACGATGACCGCGGTCGTTCCGGTATTAAATTGTCCGAGGTCCTGGACGATGATCCAACTGCCGCTCTGCAGCAGCAATAATGCCGGGCCGGAATATGACTTGGCTATTTCCGCCAGATTCTTATGGACTTCGGGGATGAGAGACTGCGCGGACGCCAGTTCCTGCAAGGTATTTACCGGATCATCATTATACTTCTGTTTCAGTTCATCGGTGAGCAATGCATTGAAGTTCACATTGCGGCGATATTTTATAAACAGGCAGCGAAGACATTGCAAGCCGCTGTCATTGTTTGGTTCTGCCATCTCATCTCCCTATATAGTTGTGTGTCTCTGAACGTCAACGTTCTTCCAACACTAAGTGCTCGAAGCGATCAACTCGCTTGCGGCACGACAAAAATTCTCCTGTTCATACAATAACTCATATGAAGCCAAATTGCAAATTTAGTCCCGCGCCCGCCAGCAAAAAAGAATGAAACTAAAATTTAAAAATTGAAGAAGTCCAACAGCCGTCGTGTCACCAGTTGCTCGATGAATAGTCACCGGCGCGAGGCGCTTTCCTTATTTTTCGATTGTAACGGGGGATATGGCTGGCCAAC
>CAIKZE010000191.1 GCA_903831825.1 uncultured Lentisphaeria bacterium
CTCCTGAATTAGTATTGCTCAAAGCGTCCTGAGAAACAGAACGCCCTATACGGAGGCAAGTTGAACTGGGGCTTGAAAACTCCAGGGCGGCTACGTCTAAAAAAGTGTCAACTATCTATAGCACTTTTTGAAACATGCCAAAATATTATTAAAGGAAAATAGGCAGTTAGTAGATTTTATTTTTTTTGATGAGTATTTTGAAAAAGAGTGGGGCAATATATCTGAATTTATCAAAAAAATGCCTGAAATTAATCATGAAATAAATTCGCCAAAAGATGTCGGACTTGAACCTAATCTTGAGCAATTATTATCCTGTTTTAAACAGTCGAGTGAATTTAAAGAAAAGATAAAATGTAGCGGGCAGGCGACCGGCATTCCCTGCGGAGATTAAAGTACAATGCAGATGACTCTTTTAAAAATCAGAGAGTTCATCGCGAAGATAGCTTAAATAATTTTTACTGCTACGCCCCAGATTGAACGTCCTGGCGGATTGCTCCAGTCGCATAAAGATCGCGGTATATTCGGACTCGCTGCACGGACTTAATGCCATATTCAGAGATGCCGCCTGCCAGACAACATCGTGCATCAAGTTAATCCGGCGTCCATCCGGACGCCGGCGCATGGCGGAGAAAATTTCCTCAAAATCCACATCGCATAGCTCATGTTCAAGGTGTTCGCTTAATAAAATAATCTGGGATTCTATTCTGTAAAAGAAAAAATCATATTCGGGCGGATATTCTTTCAAGTCAGGCGGGATGTGATTGCCGCGAAATAGTGCGCGAATAGAATCATTATGCCATTCGAAGGATTTGTCTTCATAGACAACAGCAATGTCCTCGCGTCGCGGAATGAACAGTCTGTCTTGCGCGTCCGCGTAAATGGCGAGGGATAATTTGCTAAAATCCATGTTGGGGAACTCAGTTAAATTATTCCGCACCAAGTCCAGCAACGAAGGGAATAAATCATCTTTAGAGATATTTTCCATGTTCATTTTTCTTCATATTCCTCTAACTTATTCCTTTTTATTCGTCACATTCATGAAGCTGCTCATCTTGGAAATCAGGTCGGTCTGGGTTTCAGCCAGCTTGTCAACGGCATCCAGAACGTTTTCTACCTCACCCTCATCAATGGAATAATCATCCGAGTTCAGCATATTCAGCATCGTGGTCAGGCGCAGGGAAATTTCCGCGAGTTTCTTCATGTCCTTTTCCGGCAACTGACTGGCGGCAACGTCAATGCTGTTCAGGAATTGCAGCCATTCCAGGCGCTCTTCGACGGTTTCCAGGATTTTCTCGCGGACGGGCGCTTTCAATTCGTCGGCATGGCGGTTGTATCTTTCCGAAAATCTTTCCCAGCGGTCTTCCAGATAATTCATGAAGACGTTTTCCTGGGCGTCATCAACGAAATTCAGTCTTTCGTTGCCGAAACACCTGCTGAAGAAATCAACGAATTCCAGTTCCTTCCGGTAACACTGGTCCAGCATGTACGCGTCAACTTCCGCAGTTTTCATGGGGATGCCGATTTCCGCCAGGATTTCATCAATCGAGGCGGTTTTGCCCTGGGAAATCATGATATCTTCAGGAACCTCCAGTTCTTCTTCCGGTTCCGTATCGGATTTTCTGGTAAGGATGGTATGCCCGTTGTCCATGCTGATTTCGATATGGTCGTTATTGCGGTAAAATTCGTCCAGCGAAGCGCCGTCGGCAGTCAGGAGCTCCCGTCCGCCGATGAAGAACGCCGTGCTCAACTGGTCGGGTATTTCCAGATAGCTTTCATAATCATCGATAGTCTTGTCAATTGCCGCGGAGTATTTTTCGATCCATTGTTTGACCTTGGCGGCTTTGCGGTTGTTGCCCGGTATGTAACTGAAGTTGAAGAGGCCTTTGGTCCAGTCCAATATTTTTACCGCAATGGCGTCGCCTTCCTCAAAATCATGGCTGCGGTAGAAATCCTTTAAATCAAAAGCTTTCAGTTTCACCTGGTTGCCGGCAGCTTTGCCTTGCAGCAGTTTTATGTTGGACTGATTTTCCGCGATCAGGAAATCGAAGATTTGTTCCGAGCCCAGCAGGACGTGATATTTAATGATATCTTCCAGTTTTTCGCTCACATCTTTCAGTGACGATTTCTTTTTGCTGTCCGTTTCGGTGAATTTAACTTCCGAAGGGAAAATCTCTTCTGAGCAAAATGCCGAAAAACGGTGTCCGGGAAAAAGGATTCCATGCTCAATTTCATGCTTGTCCGGCGTGATGCAGAATTCGGCATCCTGAAAAAATGACTTTTTCAGCAGATATTCGCCCTTGTCCATATCTTTGAACAGTTCGTTGCTGCCGTCAAGTTCGCGCACGATCCTGGATCTGAAGCTCTCCGCTTCTTCCGCGGCGTCAAATTTATAAGCCAGGCTTTCGATGAGCCGGTCCGCGGTAAACGCGCCGGTTGATTTATTTAAAAAAATATTAACGTCATGATCGAGTTTTTGTGAATCTACAAGCATAAGGGCCTCCAGTGGCTAAAGGTTCATTTTGGCGATTTTTTTCAGGAGAAAGTCGCGCAGGACGTCATCGAGATCGGTCTGTTCCCACGTTTTTATCGTATCCAGCGTCACCGCGTCTTTCAGTTCGAATTCTCCGCTTTTCAGCCGGTTGAGCGCGAAAAGGGTGGAGCCGCAGCCGAGTTTTTTACCGATGTCCGCGCACAGCGTTCTGATATAGGTGCCTTTGGTGCATTCCACGGTGATATCAACAAACGGCAGTTCGATCCGGTGGATGCGGATGCTTTTAATCGTGATCGTTTTGGCATCCCGTTCTATCTCGATGCCTTTGCGCGCCAGTTCGTAGAGTTTCTTTCCGTCTTTTTTGACGGCGGAAACCATTGGCGGGATTTGCTGTTGAACGCCGACGAAACCGGCGATGACTTTTTTAATCTGTTCCGCGGTCACATTGCTGTAATCGCTTTGCGCGGTTACAGTGCCGTCCATATCCTGGGAGTCGGTTTCGGTGCCGAGGAGGAGCGTCGCTTCGTAAATTTTGTCCTGCCCGCTGAATTTGTCGCTCAATTTGGTGAATTTGCCAATGACGATGACCAGCAGACCGGTGGCCGCCGGGTCGAGAGTGCCGCAATGTCCGACTTTGGGAATATTGAAGCGCGCGCGTATGAAGTTCACCACATCGAAACTGGTCCAGGTTTTCGGCTTGTCAACCAGCAGCACTCCGTGCTGGGAGAATACCGGCGGCCGTGGCGGTCTGTCAGGATCGTGCCTCATGGAGCACCCTTTCTACATGGGAGAGCAGGATCTTTCCCGCGTTTTCCAGGCTTGAAGCCTTGATGATGCAACCGGCCGCGAGCTCATGTCCGCCGCCGTTCAGTTGCCGCGCGATTTTGCCGACCGAGTATTTATGGTCTTTCGAGCGGAGCGAAATTTTGAACCCGTCATCGCGCCGCTGCATGACCGCGACGATTTCCGTATCTTTCAGCGTGCGGAGGATTTCGATCAATCCCTCACTGTTGCGCATGTCAATGTTGTATTTATTGATAAGCTCGTCCGGGATGTAGAACCAGGCAAACTTGCCTCCGCATTTTATCTGCAGATGCTGGGTAAACAGTTCCGACTCGAATTGCTGCTGGGGCAGGGGTTTTGAAAAAAACATGTTTTTCATGATTTCATGATGGGCCGCTTTAAGCTCAATCAAATCGGCGGCGCTGCGCATTGTCCTGGCGGAGGTATTGTCAAAACGAAACCCGCCGGTGTCCATGATGATGCCCAGCAGCAGCAGCGTGGCGGTTGCCGGGGAGATTTTGGCGCGCGGCATCTGACGGAAGACCATGAACAGGATTTCCGCGGCGGCAGCCGCATCCGGCATGACCAGATTGTATTTTCCGTACAGCATATTGTCCGGATGATGGTCAATATTGATTATCGGTATCGTGATATCGGACACGGACATTTTCCCGCCAAGCGCGGCGCGCGCGGTATTCGGATTGTCAACGATAATGCAGCAGTTATAAGACGATAAATCGTAAAGCGAGACTTCCGTCCGGTAATTGCACGGAATGAAGTCCAGATACTTTTCCGGAAGCGCTTCCGGAATCAGCGCCTCGGCGGTTTTGCCGCATTCATGCAACATGTTAACCACGGCAAAAGCGGAACCGAGGGCATCGCCGTCGGGATTTTCATGCGTAACGATCAGGAAGTTGTCGGTCTTCGCGATAAATTCGGCGATTCCGGCAATCAAGGCCTCATTCTTTTTCTTCATGCCCCAATTCCTCAAGCAGCGATATTACCTTGTCCCCGGATTCAACCCTCCGGTCAAGTTTAAATTCGAGAACGGGCGTGAATTTCAAAACGATGTCTCTGGCGATGGCTTTTTGAATGTGATGCCTGACTTTTTCCAGGCACTTGATGATTTCCAGTTTTTGATATTCCGTGCCGCCGAAAACGCTGATAAACACCTGGGCGTTATGCAGGTCGGGAGCGGTTTTAACTTCAGTTACTGATACCAGCAAACCGTGGGATGCGATATTTTCACGCTCCAGCGTGTCCGCGATTTCGCGCTTCAGGATCTCATTGACCCGGACCATTCTCGGTATTTTAGACATAAGATACTCCTGCCTTAAAGCGTGGCTTTCTGTAACTCGATATCATAAACTTCGATAAGGTCTTTTTCCAGGAAATCAACAAAGTTATCGAGGCGGATACCGCATTCAAGCCCTACCTTGACTTCCTTGACGTCATCCTGGAACCGGCGCAATGAAATCACTTCGCCGTTATAAATGAGTTCCTTATTCCGGAATACCCGGGCTTTGGCGCCGACGCGGACAGTACCTTTTTCAACCATGCAGCCGCATACTTTCGGACCTTTTGAAACTTCAAAAATCTGCAATATGGTTGCGGTGCCAAGTTCTCTTTCGCGTTTTTCCGGAGCCAGCCGGCCGGTCAGGGCGTCGGTGATATCTTCGAGCAGTTCATAAATGATGCTGTACAGTCTGATTTCAACCTTCTGCTTCTTCGCAATTTCATTGACGCCGGGATTAACCCTGACGTGGAATCCGACGACAATCGCGTGTGACGCGGCCGCCAGCATAATATCGTTTTCCGTGATGGCGCCGACGCCGGAGAGAATAATATTTACCTTGATTTTATCCGAGGGTATTTTTTTCAGTGAATCAATGATCGCCTCGCCGGAACCTTTGACGTCGGACTTGATGATCAGATTCAACATGTTCTGGGTGCTGTCGCTCATTTTAGTGAACAGGTCTTCCAGGCTTTCGGTCGGCACTTGCACCAGATTGATATTCCGGCTGCTTTGAGTTCTTTTCTCCGCTTCAAGCCTGGCCTCTTTTTCACTGGCACAGACAACAAGCTTCGAACCGGCGTTCGGAACGCCGGAAAGTCCGACCAGTTTTACCGGGGTGCTGGGGCCGGCGGTCCTGATGCGTTCGCCGGAAGCGTTAAGCATGCTTTTAATTTTGCCGTAATGTTCCCCGCAAAGTACGATTTCGCCGACATTCAGCGTGCCTTTCTGGATAAGGACATTCGCGGTCGGTCCCAGTCCCTGTTCCAGTTGCGATTCCAGAACTGTGCCTCTGGCCTTGCATTTCGAGCTGGCTTTCAGTTCAAGTAATTCAGCTTCCAGCAGGATGCGTTCCAGCAGATCGTCAATGCCCTGGCCGGTTTTGGCCGACACTCTTACCACGCCGACATCACCGCCCCAGTCTTCGCTGGACAGGTTGTTCTGCTGCATTTGAAGAATGATTTTATCCGGATTAGCGCTCGGCAGGTCAATTTTATTTATCGCCACGATGATCGGCACGTTTGCCGCCCTGATCTGGTTCAATGCCTCTACGGTCTGCGGCATAAAGCCGTCCTCGGCGGAAACGACCAGAATGGCAATGTCGGTGACGTTGGCGCCGCGGGCCCGCATCTGGGTGAAGGCTTCATGGCCGGGAGTATCGATGAAAGTGATCTTTTTTCCTTTGAATTCAATTACCGACGCCCCGATATGCTGGGTGATTTTGCCGGCTTCCCCTTCCGCGACGCTGGTATGGCGGATTTTGTCCTGCAGTGAAGTCTTGCCGTGGTCCACATGGCCCAGGAATGTGACTACCGGCGGTCTTTCGACCATGTCTTCCGGGATTTCCTGCTCTTCCTGTTCGAATTTTGATTCAACGACTTCTTCGCCTTCTTCCGATTCACTATGGCCGGCGTGCTCTTTTTCGCGATGGTCAATGACCAGTTCGAAGCCGTATTTTTTGCATAATTTACCGGCAATTTCTTCGGTAATGGACTGATTAATGCTGGCGAACTCGCCGAGGCCCATCAGGTCGCTGATGACTTCGTTGGGCTTCTTTCCCACTGCTTCG
This sequence comes from uncultured Lentisphaeria bacterium, assembly GCA_903831825.1. Taxonomy (GTDB): domain Bacteria; phylum Verrucomicrobiota; class Lentisphaeria; order Victivallales; family Victivallaceae; genus CAIPAT01. The sequence goes on from CAIKZE010000191.1 coordinate 6,358, forward strand.
GCCAGATGTTTCACAATGACCGGCGTTTTTAAATGCAGTTCAGGAGTCGCCGGTTTTTCGGGTGTGTCGTTATGGGCCAGCGCTTTCTTTTTATCTTTGATTTTAACAACCGCTTTGACGCCTGCCGGAACTTCTTCCGCGACTATCGGGGGCACGCCGAAAACGCTGTCCAGATGTTCTTCGATAAGAGTTACCATATCGGCGGGAATGATGCTGGCGGCTCCTTCAAGCACAATCCCTTCGGATGCGAGTTCTTCAAGGATGACCTTGGGAGATACTCCATATTTTTCAGCCAGACTTTTAACTTTAACTTTTTTCACGCCGTCACCCTTCCATTGGAATCTCAGTTTTCAAGTATCATGAAAATTTGATTTATTTCTTCTTCGTTAATGCCGATGCTCGCCAGTTGTTCGCGACCGGCGGCTTTAAGTCCTTCCAGAGAAACAAAACCGTTGCTTACCAGTGTATGCGCGGTGGCGCTGGAAATGCCAAGCGTATCAGCAAGCAGGCCGGCGGCTCTTTCAATCTTTTCCGCCAGCGACTCTACCTTCTTCGGCTCGTCGATCACAATATTCATATTCCAGCCGAGAAGTTTTGAGGAAAGACGCACATTCTGCGCCTTTTTGCCGAATGCCAGCCGTGACTGGTCCGGAGTTACATGCACCCGCAGTTCTTTTTTATCGGCAAAGACTTCAACAGATTGTACCTTTGCCGGTTGCAGCGCATTGATGGCATATTGCCTGGTGTCGCCGTCGAAGGGGATTATATCAACCCGTTCGCCGCCGAGTTCGTTAGTAATATTTTTTACCCTGATGCCGCGCAGTCCGACGCAGGCGCCGACCGGGTCAACCCGGGGATCGTTGCTTTTGACGGCAATCTTGGTCCGGCTGCCGGCTTCACGCGAGATGCCCATTATCTGCACGACGCCGTCATGGATTTCCGATACTTCGCGCTCAAACAGGCGTTTTATGAAGTCCGGATGGGTGCGGGAGACGATCAGGCTCGGGCCCGCGCTGTTGGTATCCACTTTCAGCAGCAGCACATTGATTCTGTCGCCGGGCATGTATTGTTCGCCGAATATCTTTTCCTTGGCGTTCAGCACGCCCTCGGCTTTCTGGAAATCTATGATGATATTGCCGCCTTCGAAACGGCGGACAATGCCGTTGACGATATGGCCGACTTTATCGGCAAATTCATCTCTGACAGTTTCTTTTTCCGCTTTCCGCAACTGCTGCATGATCGCCTGCTTGGCGGTCTGCGCCGCGATGCGCCCGAAATTGCTCGGGGTCACTTCCCAGTCAACCACATCACCCAGTTTAACGGCTGGAATTTTTTCCCTGGCGCGCTCAATCAGCAACTGATCGTGGTTGGGGGTGGAGGCGACAACTTCAAGTTTCGCCCAGGCCTGGATATCGCCGGTGCCGGGGTCCAGGCGCACACTCAACTGAGTCGCCGGGTGGATGCTCTTTTTCGATGCCGAAAGCAAAGCCGTTTCAATCGCTTTTACCAGAACATCCCGGCTGATTCCGCGTTCCTGCTCAATATATTCCAGAATCGTTAGTAATTCGTTGCTCATGTCCTGTTCCTTTCTGCTTCCGTTTCAAAGTTGCCATGTCCCGTTCACTATCAAATAAAAATCAATAAAAAAAGCGGGTCGAACAACACCCACTTCACAAACCCGTCTATATCTAATATGATATTCTTCGACTTTTAATATAAACCGATATTTGCAACTATCAAGATTTTTTTTGAATAATTTCATTGCATTCGCCGCCGCCGGCCTGGGGTCTCGTAAAACACGTTTTATGCAGAATTGTCGAAAAAAAACGGGTATTATTGCCAATTTTACTTGATTTTTTTTGTTTGCGTGTAATGTTTATTGGCTTTGTCAGGTCTTAATGTTTCGGACCGGTCATTAATATTAATATGGAAACTAAATTTTTCAATAAACATAAAAGAAGGTTTTAAGGATGCCGAATAACAAAAAAAACAAGTCAGCGTTGAAAAGATTGCGCACCAGCAAGGAAGATCAGATCCGGAATAAGTCCAGAAGGACTACTTTGAAGACCGTGGAAAAGAAATTCCGTACTGCCATCCAGGAAGCTGATGCCGCCAAAGCCGGTGAAATCATGCAAGATTACTTCAGCGCCCTGGACAAGACTGCCAAAATCGGGGTGATCCATCCCAACAAGGTAGCCAATAAAAAGTCTCAGCTCGCAATCCTGCTGAACAGCCTGAAGAAGTAATTCCGCGGCGTTCCAGTTTTTCATAAATCCGTCCGGGCAGTTTGTTGCCCAGGCGGATTTTTTTGTATACCCGGCAAAGCGAATAAGAGGGAAATGCAGATGAATCCACAGATTACACAGATGGACACAGATAAAAGGGATCCTAAAACATACGCGATAATCGGCGCGGCCATAGAAGTGCATAACCAGTTGGGGTGTGGATTTTTAGAAGCTGTTTACCAGGAAGCATTAGCGCTGGAATTTACCGCAAGAGGAATCCCGTTTGAAAGGGAAGTTGAATTGCCGGTCATCTATAAGGGTAAGGTATTGAACACAAAATACCGGGCTGACTTTATTTGCTGTAATTCAATCATTGTGGGATTGAAAGCTCTGAATAAGTTGACTGGAGTGGAAGAAGCCCAGGTAATTAATTATATAAAAACCTCATCCCATGAATACGGCCTTTTAATAAATTTTGGTAATCTCAGGCTTGAATATAAGCGTTTCCTTTTTAATCTGTCTTCATCTGTGTCATCTGTGGATAAAAACGGCTGACGCCCGGATTGCATTCTTTTTTCTTTTTCCGTTGTCGGTATGACAATAAATCTGTCGGCGATTAACAGCTTCTTCATTTTTCCCTTCTAAAAGCATGAGTTTCAAAAATGCATTTTCTGCCTTATTTGAGTGCGGTATCATCGTTTGGATTGACAAAACTACTATATGTGTAGAGACAATTAACAATTGAAAATGGAAAATGGAAAATGGAAAATGGGGAACCGGGGAGCTTCATCATGAAGATATTGAAGTTAATGAAGGGCTAACAATTTAAAATGAAAAACATTATGTTCGACGGGTCTCTATTCCCTCGGAGTGGGGCCACAGATGATGCAGATGGACGCAGATGTTAAACAGGCTGTTCTTCGTGTCTCTGTGCCTTTGTGCGAGAAAGGTTTTAAAATGGTTATGTTCAACGGCTCTCTAACTCCTCGGAGTGGAGGGAGCCCGCGACTGCGGGAGTTGAAAGTTGAAAGCAAGAAAAGCGAGAAAAGTTTTAAAGTTAAAAACCCGGAACAGGTGAAAAGATTATAGAAGAAAGTGAGAAAAATGAAAACCGTTTTGTTCAATGGCTATCTAATGGCTCGGATTCGGGGAGACTTCACCATGAAGATCATGAAGTTAATGAAGGGGGATGTAATTAAAACAGAAATCTTCATTTTCTTCAAGTCCTTCATGGTAAAAAAGGTTTTCTTTGTGTCTCTGTGACTTTGTGGTTAAAAACGGTCTCGCTTAAATGGGCTCTAAACCCTCGGAGTGATCCACAGATGGCACAGATGTTAAAAACGAAATGGTTATGCTCAACGAGACTCCAAACTGTCGGAGTTCAAAGTACCACAAGCATCTTGCTTGTGAGTTTTCTCAAGCTGGAAGCTTGAGGTACTCTGAGTTTTGAAAACTGAAAATGATTATGCTCAACGACACTCCAAGGTGTCGGAGTTGTTTGAAAAACTGACAGCCTTATGTTTAACGAGTCTCAGCGGCTCGGAAATGGTTATGAAGATAGAATTTAGAATCCAGGAGTTATGAGTTAGAATGAAAAACATGGAATCCCCGAAACTAAAAAAATGCTTTCTCTGTGCCTCTGTGGTTAAAAATGGTTTCGCTCAAGGACTCTCCAAATCCTCGGAAATGTTGAAAATGAAAAGGTATGCCAGTTTTGCCAAAACTGGCAAAGAGAGGCGTTTTTGGCAAAAACGCCATACTGGAGATGTCTCTAAAAGCTCGGGATGGCTGACCCCGATGTGAAATGGGAATAATGGGAATAATGATACGGTGTATGTTCAGAGGCTCTTCAAAATCTCGGAAATGTCGGCAGGAGAAATTGTATGCCAGTTTTGCCAAAACTGGCTGTTTGAGGTGTTTTTTGCAAAAACGCCATACAACGGTTATGCTGAACGGGGCTCCAATCACTCGGAAATCGGACGGTTGTCCGGTTTGTTCTGCTGGCCGCGCCAGAGACGGGAAACATGTAGGGGCAGATGGGGCCTATAGGTCTTATGGGGCCTATGGGTTGCGGCTAGTGTCCGGGAACGCAAAGAATGGAGAATGGGGAATGGGGAATGGAGTCCAGAATCTGCGGGGGAGCTGGTCGAGGTGTCCAAAATCATAAGCCCCATAAGCCCTATAGGCCCCATGGGACCCATAAAAGCGTTGAGTGGAACCTGTGTCCAAGATGAGCGCGGAAGGTGTCCAGAATGCCCCTGTCTGACCTGTCCGCCTTGTCCGTCATGTCCGTCATGTCCAAAACGAGTGCGGGGCATGTCCAGAATGGGGGAGGGGTAGGGGCTTCGAACTTTAGAACTGCTCTTTTTACGGGTTCAAGTCGTCCGGGGCGCTGCCGCCAAGAAAACTTTTGATGCCGTGAGGAATGAATGAAACCGAGGACAACAGTTGGGTCTTTTCATCTTTTCGGACGAATACCGCCCATCCCGGCAGCAAATAGAGAACGCCGGCGACGGGGCCGACTAAAAGCAGCAGCCACAGGTTCCACTCGTGGAGGGGGACGGCGGCGGTGACCCATCGGAGAAAGAGTACCGCCGGTATGCCGATGAGGAATGCCGGGAGGTAGACTTTCCAGACATAACTCCAGATTGACTGTTCACAGAATTTTGCCGCCAGCGGAAAGACGATGAACAGGCTGATAATCGCGTTCGGGATCAGCGTCCCGAAGGCGACGCCGGGAACGCCGAAATGAAACACCAGCAGAATGCTCAGTCCAAGATTGGCAACGCCTTCGATGACGTACAAGACCGCGACCAGGCGATGCCTGCCGGCCATTTGCAGGAAATTAATGGACGAACTGCGGAAAGCGACCATAATGTAAACCGAAATCAGCATGAGGTAGACGATAAACATGACATCATCCGATGAGACTTTCAGCCAGGCATGCATGATCTGCCGGGCCAGCATTCCGAAGATAATCAACGCGCAAGTACCCAGGAAAACCGTCAGGCGGATACTGTTGAACAACATACCCTGCAACTTCTGGCGTTCTCCGGATTTATGAAGAGAAGCCACCAGCGGCGGGATGTTTTCCTGAAACTGCATCGTCAGGCTGTTCATGATTTCCGGAATCCGGGTTCCCAGTTGATAAACGGCGACTCCGCCCAAGCCTACCATTACACCCAGCACGATCCGGTCGGACTTGAAAATAATCATTTCGGCGATGGATACAATATAGGCGAACAGGCTGAAGTCGGCAATTTCCCGAATGGTCTTCATGTTCAATCCGGAAAAGGATATTTTGAGTCCAGGAATCAGCTTGAAAACGGTTATCGCCATCATCGTGTTGGTCAGGAGATTCGGGATTGCGGCAAAAATTGCCAGGCTCAGCAGCGAACCGTTGAGTTTGATAATGAGAAAGACGCCGGCGAATTCCAGGGCCGTGTTTATCATCATGATGTAATTACGCAAATAATGCCGTTTCATGCCTACGAGTATTTCCGGAAAAATTCCGCCAGGAAACACTCCGGAAATCCCGATTCCGAACAGGATGAATGATAAACGGTAATACCAGATATTAGCGCCGGGCGGAAGGACGAAAATATTTTGGATGAAGAACATCATTACCACCGCAAACGAGATAATCACCAGCGACATGAACAGATAACTGAAAAAAACCGCTGAAACAATTTTGCTGTAGTGTTCCACATCCCCGGTAAACGTGGCTTCGGCAGTATATTTCTGGACAGTTTTGCCGAAGCCGAAGTCCAGCAGCAATGAATAGCCGAAGATGGCCCAAAGCAGCGTCCAGAACCCGTAATACTGATTGCCGAGTCCCAGAAATACTATTCTGGTAAGAATAACCGCGCTGACCATCCTGGTGCAAAGCAGCAAGTAATTGGTGGCAGTATTCTTAAAAATAAGTTTCCCGAGTTTTCCCATTGCGGCGACTATCCTTAATGATTATTTTATTGATCCGGCGGTTCCCTGACGTCCGCAGGGAACATGCTTATGAATGAGTCTTTATCTGTTCTCTCCGTCGGGTTTACTTTCGTTCAGTTCAAAAACGACATCTTCCTGTTTGAAGAAGTAAAGGCAAAGAGAATATACCGTCAAAAGTAAAAAGATCGCCGCGGATAACGGAAACACCTCTATATTCGTATCACTGGGGCCTGTCTGGATGAAATTGCCGATATTCGGCAGTCTGCAGAGCAGATGAGATATTTTTATGATCAGCGTAAACGGAACCGCAAAAAAGAGGATGAAGATGGCGGAAATCAGCATATTTATTTTATCTTTTTTAAGCATGAAAAAATAAAATTCAGCGAGGATAATCAGCATTATTAGAGGAATGTCATGAAGCCGGTGATAAGAGACCAGCATTGTTACACACATTATAACCAGAAGAAAATTCATGCCGAATGAGTTTTGCCGGCGGTCCCTGAAAATAATATATACAGCCAGCAGTCCAAAGAGTGATTTTCCCAGGACGTTGATAATGTTCAGTTTGAAAAAACTTATGCTCAGCATGCTGTAACCGCTTTGGGCATAGGTGTTGAATCCGCCGTCGGAAACATATTGCTGAACGAGTTGCGCATATCTGCCGTATAGCGTAATGATATTATGCCCGCAGAGTACCGGCGATATCGCGAACAGCAGAAAGACCAGAAAAGAAGCAATGCAGAAAAGATAATTCTTTTTCAGGAACAGCGCCGGAGCAATAAGGGTTAACATGGTGTATTTAGTAACTGCGACAAGGCTGAATAAAATAATTCTGGCCCATTTATTCCGGCAAAAAAGACACAAGACCAGAAGTAAAGTTAAAAAGATAGTGTTTTGTCCGTGGCGGAATGTCATCATTACAGGGGTGGAGTTAAGAAAAATGAAAGTCATAAACAATATCAGCAGCGCTTTCATATTCGGCTTCTTATAATCAAAATTGTCCAGCATGCGGGCTTTTTTGAAGAACAGCCAGGCCAGGCCGCACGCGGCAATAACATTAAGTGAAAGATGGATGATTTTCGCCATATCAATATTCATGGGAATAAATGGAGTGAAGAACAGAAAAGTTCCGGGGAATATAATAGGAGGGCAATCCCAGTTACTCAGTCTGAGATTCTTTAAATCATATGGATCAAGATTATGGCAAATTGCCGTTGCGGCATCAAGGTGGAAAACAAAATCAATAAGTTGGTTGTTCTTAAAGGAGACAATGATTCTGAATAAGGTGAGTACCAGCATGCAGAAAAAAAGCAGGTAGAAAATATTACGGTTAAGAACTGTGTCAAGTTTCAGGTATTTCTTAATTTGTTTCATAATGATTAAGCCTTAATGACATTAATTTTTTTCTATTCCAGATCAAATACGGTGCAGATAAATCAGAATAGAACGTCAGGTTGACACGCTGTATTACTAAATATTTTTCTGATATCGATCATGAACATATTTTTATCAAATTCAGATAAATTTTGCCCTGCATCAGGTCTCTCCGTCAGGTTTACTTTCGTTCAATTCAAAAATAATATCTTCTTTTTTAAAGAAGTAAAGGTAAAGAGAATATATCGTCAAAAGCAAAAAAACAATTGCCGATAACGGAAAAACATCCATATGCTTGAGATAGTAATGGCCGATCTGGATAAAATCCCCGCTATGCGGCAGTTTAGTCATCAGATGAGAGAGGCTTATAATCAGCGAAAATGGAACTGTAAAGAAGATGATGAAAACGGCGGAAATCAGCATATTCATTTTGTCTTTTTTAAGCATGGAAAAATAAAATTCAGCGAGGATAATCAGCATTATTAACGGAATGTCATGAAGCCGGTGATAAGACAGCAGCATTGTGATACACATTATAACCAGAAGAAAATTCATGCCGAACGAGTTCTGCCGGCGTTCCCTGAAAATGATATATGCCGCCAGCAGCCCGAAGAATAATTTTCCCAGGACGTTGATAATGTTCAGTTTGAAAAAACTGATGTTCAACATGCTGTAACCGCTTTCGACATAGGTATTGAATCCGCCGTTGGAGACATATTGCAGAATGAGGTCTGCATATCTGCTGTAAAGCGTAATGATATTATGGCCGCAGAATACCGGCGATATCGTGAACAGCAGAAAGACCAGAAAAGAAACAATGCAGAAAAGATAATTCTTTTTCAGGAACAACGCCGGAGCAAGAAGGGGTAACATGGTGTATTTAATGACTGCGACAAGACTGAATAAAATAACTTTGGCCCATTGGCTGCGGCAAAAAAGGCACAATACCAGAAATAACGTTATGAAGATAGTATTTTGCCCGTGGCGGAATGTCATGATTACAGGGGTGGAGTTAAGAAAAATGAAAGTCATAGACAATATCAGCAGCGCTTTCACATTCGGCTTCCTATAATCAAAATTGTCCAGCATGCGGGCTTTTTTGAAGAACAGCCAGGCCAGGCCGCACGCCGCAATAATATTAAGAGAAAGATGGATAATTTTCGCCATGTCAATATTCATGGGAATAAACGGGGTGAAAAACAGAAAAGATCCGGGAAATAATCCAATGGAAGCGCAATCCCAGTCAATCAGTCTAAGATTCCTTAAATCATACGGATCGAGATTATGGCAAATTGCCGTTGCGGTATCAATGTAACAGACAAAATCAATAAGCGGGTTGTCCTTAAAGGGAATAATGATTCTGAACAAAGAGAGTGCAAACATGCAGAAAAGAAGCATGTAGAAAAAAAAGCGGTTAACCACGGTGTCGAGTTTCAGATATTTCTTAATATTGTTCATTATTATCAACCTCTTTTCTGTTCCAAACTCTTCATGAACATATTTCATCAATCCTGGATTTCATGATTTTAAAATAATCTCCGACCCAGCCGGGAGGATTTGCCACCGGCGCAGACGAAATAAAGCTGGCGAATGAGTCTTTGTCTTCCGGGGCAAAACCGTGCATGGCGGGCAGGCTTTTAAGCCCCATGTCGCAAGGTTCAATCTGCCGGCCCGGATTCATCAGGAAAATCATCTGTCCATACATGTCATCCGGAAAATTAATGCCGTACTTTACTTTTTCTTCATGACTCAGGATGTGTCCGTCTTTTGATTCCGACAATAACTTGCATATTTGCTCTCTGGCTTTATCGTTGAAAAACCACATCCTGGCCATTGTCGAATCATATACCGCGGCATAATCCTGCCCGAACTTGAATCCAAGAGCTTCAGTCTGCTTTTTAAGATCTGAAGTCCCGGCCAGCGCGGTCATGCCGTGATCGGACATGACTGAAAAGGAAAAATCCTCATAATTTCCGGCAGCGGATTCAAAGAGAGTTTTAATTTGCGCGGAATACCATTCCAGTTTTTGCCGGATGGCGGCCTTATCCTTGATTTTCATGTGGAGCAGGCCGTCCAGCGCGGCGGTGTAGAGAAACGCGAACTTGATCTCGCCCTGGTTAAGCTTTTCGATGAGTTGTGCGATGTTTTCAGGCTCTGACAGACGCCAGTCCGATATGTGGTATGGCACCTGCTGCCTGGTTAACACGTCGGCCAGATTCTCCACCGGCGCCATGCCGCCGGGAACGAAAATATCGTGTTTTTCGATATAATCGAAATAGGGAAGTCGATCATAGGGCATGGCATACATTTCAAAGTATCCGGTAAATCCATAAAAACGGGCAATTATTTTTGAAAGGATGTGCCTTACCCGCCAGCGGTTGAAAATGCGCGGCGGGAGATATTGCAGCATCAGCCAGCGGAATATTTTGAACGGTGATTTCTCCGGAGCATAATAATAAAAGCTTAAATGCTTGTGCACTTCCGGCGGCTGCCCGGTAAGAATGGTCGGGATTGCCGTGGATGAGTAACCGAACTGCATTTTGACCGGATACCGGTGCGGAAGCAGGTCATTCAGAAATCCATACTCATTGATGATTTCCCAGCCTAGCGCATCTATAAACATGAAGATATGGACTTTGCCGGTACTCATATGTTCCTTTCCATGACAGGAAATTTAAGTAACAATCATAAAATTATTTTTACGGTTTCGTTGCTGTTGCAGATTCTTTTTCCGGAACCGCCGCCGCAGGTTTCTGTTCAGGCACTTTGGCATCGGTTTTCGGCGTATTTTCTTTTGAAGCAGCCTCCGCATTGGCGGGGGGAACAGGTTTGGCATCGGTTGCTATGAACGGCTTCTTGCTGCCTTTTCCAGGATTGCCGGGTTTATCTTTGGGGATATAGCCGATTTTAGCCAGATATTCGGCGGCATGGTATTCGCTATAAATGGTTGCATAAGTCAGCGCGGTTCTGCCGACGTTATCCGTGGCGTTCAAATCTGCGTTATTTTCGATCAGCAACTGGAGTGTGGTCATATCTCCATTCATCGCGGCAAACATCAGCGCAGTCCTGTTCAGGTTATCTTTGCAATTTACATTAGCTCCGGCTTTTATCAAATAATCTGCAATATCATTGTTGTCGTAGTAAATAGCATATATTAACGGAGTCCAATCGTCCTTTTTGTCCCGGAAATTCAGCGGGGCGCCTCTTTTAATCAGGCGTTTGGCGGTAAGATTTTCACCACGGGAGATGGCATCCAGCAAGGCTTCTCCAAGTCTGTAATTGTCCTTTTCGCCTAGGTTATATTCCTGAGTCTTGCAGGAGCAGAAAACGAATACTAACAGGCACGGAACAATCAAACTCAAAATAATTTTTGTAATTTTCATATCATAGCCCTTCGGTTTACTATTAATTTAGCAGATTTTCTTTTAGAATCCACCCGACATTCGATTATTTTTGCATTGACCGGCACAAGGTAAAATAAAACTGGCAATTGGAGTTGAAGATATCTCTCCGAGGGTTAATTTAAATATCCGGCAGGTACAAGAGTACAGTCGGGATTTGTGCCTGTGCGCCGATCTGGCAGCTATTTACAGAATGATTAAACATAAATAAGGAAGCAATCATGCCGCTGCTCACCGAACGGGAAAACAAACAGATCCTTGAATTTATCAGGAACGCTGAATTCAAGGATGACCGCAAAAAGGTTCCTTATTGGACGCTGCGTTATGTCTGCGTCCTGATCAGCCTTTTTTTCTTTGTCGTCACTTTAATCCTTTTCTTCAACGGGCGGGGTTTCTTGTGTGCGATTCCACTGCTGCTGGCGGCGTGCTGGCTGCTGGTCGGTATTATTTTCCATGTGCAATGGTTGCGGTATATGGAGATCGCGGCTTTCAAAGCAGCGCTTTTTCCTGTTTCGGAATAAGCTTAGCCTCCAGCTTGCGCCGCTTCTCCTCATATTATCTTTATTCTTATGAGTACAAAATACAAAAGAATACCAACGATGGAAATCAAAATTGCAGGATAGAAGAACACCGGGGTCCAGCTTAACATAACATCATGTTGTCCCGGCCCAATCATAATACCCATAAGACCGCCATTGATTTTATAGATTTTACTGTCTTGCCCATCTAATTGCATTTTCCAGCCGTCGCTATACGGAATCGAGAGGCAAAGCATTCCCGCCTGTGAAGTGGAGTTATTTACACTTCCAGTTAATGTTGAATTTTTAAATTTAATATCTTGTAGACATCTCTTACGTAAATCTGTAATAGCTTTACTGTAAAAATTTAGATATTGATTATCGATATCCAGTTCAATGTTTCTAATGGATACTTTTTCAATACGATCAACCGGATCAACGCGCAAACGTTTAATTGTTTTAATCGGCAGATCGATAACATATTGATTAATATGAGGCAATATAAGTTGGGAAACAACGTTCTCTTCAGTAAATTCCTCGTTGCCGCTACTCCAGAAAACCTGCAAGTATGCCGGAGCGGAGGCGGATAAATCTATTTTTACTTTTATAAAATCTCCCTGGCAGGGAACCGGCAGGGATTTAATTATCTGGGGATCTGCATTTCGCGGACTTAACAAAAAAATTTTATTCTGCATAGATATATCCGCATTGTTGATGATAGTTCCGTCCGCAGCTTTATCCTCGTCAATAAGTTTAATTTTCAAAATGTCTTTACTGGACGGCATATAAAATATGCAAGGGCTGCCGGGGAATGAGGATTTTACCTCGGAATAATTATCCTCAATATAAAAACCGTGCAGCATTGCATCTTCTTTTTCCTCATTTGATAATCGGTTAAAATCACTTGACTCCATTCTTTTAAAATACATATACCCCAAGGGTAAGCACCAGAGATTTTCATAGATGGAAATGCCATTTACAGTTTTCAGATATTTATAACCATTGAAGTCAGATTTTGTCGCGGTCTCCTTTCTTAACTTATATTTTACCCCGAGGATGGTTTCAACGGTTGTTCGATTAAAAATGGAGACGTAATTTGAATTTATGCTTCCGCCCCACCAGCGTTCTGCTCCGATACTTTTAAGGAAATTCCAAAGATTCCTGTTATTCACAGAATTATACCCTTCAAGGCCCAAATAGCCTTGAACCATCGCATCGTTCAAGTGCTTCGAATGATAGTCTTTTTTTATGCGATACAACGATTTATCCTCTTGCGTAATTGCGCGGCAGGCCTCCGGGGTTCCATCGAAATAAGTATTTTTAAAAAAAGAATCTTTAGAAAAATACATTCGTTCATTTATGGTTGGGTAATTAACAATTATAAGTTCGCAACATATGCAAAACAACAATGCGGCTTTAGATGCAATCATCCAGGAATTGCTGATCTTGGAACAGCACAGAATAATCGCATATAGCGTAGAAAAGATAATTAACGTTAATATGCTTAAACTGTCCACGCTGATTCCTAGCCTTTTGCTCCATAAACAGAGAATCGCCAGCCCTGGCAGGTTAAGTCCCCAAGCCAGAATAATTGCCGGGGCTTTAATTTTAGCTAAGTCTGATATGAATCTGACAATAACAATTACAAAGACAAATAAAATCATAAAAGACCACCGGCATCTATTACTCAAGATGAGAAGTGTGCTCAATATAGGCAAACATATTCCGGCGAGGATAGCTATTAATACCAATAGATTTTTAAAGACATCTTTTCTTTTCCAGCATAGTGCAACCACCGCAAACGGCAGAATGCTGCTTGTAAATAACATAATTTCTTCATAATACGAAGCTTCGTTTCTAATTCCCAATACGTTATTTCCAAACAAACGGGCATATTTACGGAAATATTCATTCTCTGAAAACAGAGAAAAAATATTGTTGCATAAAGAAATATCAGATGTCCTTGGCGATTCAAGCAGCGCAACCATCCACGGCCAAATAAATCCGGCTCCGATTAATAATGCCAGCAAGATGAGTAATCCGATTTTTAATTCTGTTTTTATGACGGTATTCATGCCCTGTTTTTTCACATAAATCCGGCAGAATGAGTATAACGCGGAGAAAACACAGGTCATATATAAAAAATAAACATAAAAGATACCTAAAAATGCTAAATTGATGACAAAATATTTACAGTAATTATGTTCTCCCCGGATAATTTTTTCCAGAAGAAACATAGAAATTGTGAAAAAGACAATTCCAGTTAAAAAATGATAGTGCTGCCCCCACAAAACATTGAAACTGCTGAAGGTATATATGAGGCTGCCGCCAATAACCGCGAGTTTATCTTTTGTAAACATTTTTAATGTGCAATAAGAGAATAAGGCGATGACTGCATATTTTACAAGAGTAGTGATAATGAGGCCGTAATACAAGTATTTCACCGGCGCGGCTGCCATCATAATAACAAAAGGGTCTGCCCAAAAACCATTATAAATAAAAATATTTTCCCCTAATGCAGATTTTAGTTCAAATAAACTAAAATCGAAATTTCTGATTCTTGTGATAATATGATAATAAAAAGGGTAATATGTATCAATCGTATCACTTCCTGCATCATTATACATATAAACGGCGTGTTTCAGAATGAATTTATGATACAACGCAAATGAGATAATTCCGGTAAAAAAAGTTAAACTCAATAGCGGCATTCTTTTTACAACACTTAATATTTTTATTATTGTTGCCTGCACTTTTATATTACTCAATATTTATGGATTTAATTGAACTTGCTACAATATTTAATACGGTATTTCGAAATAATTGCGGGCTGCAATCATGCATAACACGTTTAATACTATTGTTACGGACTGTCAGCCATAAATCGGGGTCGTTATATAAACGTATTACGCTATCCGCAAATTCTTCCGCCGTGGCAGCGGTCAGAAGCTCAGTACCATTGCTCCAGCCGAGCTGCCTCGCAAGCAGCGGCGTTGCCACGCTTGGAATTCCGTTGGCTGCCGCTTCGTTAAGTTTCAAGGGAATTCCGGCCGCGAACCGGGTAGGAGCGATAAAGACCCGGCATTGATCATAAAACGGTTTTGTATCGGCAACGCGACCATGTAAAATAATATTTTTTCTATTAATTTCCTCCAGGGTCGGCGCAAGGCAAAGTCCTACAATATGAAGTTGCAAAGACGGAATAACCTTGAGAATTCTATCAAAGATATTATTGATAAAATAAATTAACGAATCGAAGTTTGGATTTTCAGCATCTTCCTCAATTCTGCCGACAAACAGCAATCCATTACGATCAGCAAATGCAGTATGGCCGGGAGATACGGCCATTGCGTGTCCCAGAACATAAGTGTTCTTGCAACCGTATCGCTGGAAAATCTGTCGTTCTGTTTCCGACACCGCCATAACGACATCCGCTTTTAGCGCCAGGCTTACTTCTTTTGAAATAAGATTATCTGCTTCTTCAGGGGAGACGCTGATTCCCGCGAGTTCTCCAAACATAATATTGCGGCATGCGGTAATCGCTTCCGCATCATAAATGACTTTGGCGCCTTTATAAATTTCAGCAGGAATTTTATTGAAAAGAGCCATATTATGATCCCGGCTTACAAAGATAAAATCGTAATACCTCTTTCTGGCCTGAAGGATGTTCTCAATGTGCCCTGTCTGGTTAAAATAATTTATCGCAAATATTTCAACTCCGGCGCGTTGATATTTATTGATTAGTCCCTGGTCTAACACCCGGTTGGGGTCGGTTTGGCAATAAGTAATATCCATGATTTCGCAAAGGATGTCCAGCATATGGCCGGATCGAGGGAATCCTGAGCCTAAAGATGCATCGGGTATTATATCGTCAATAATCATAACATGACGTTTGCCGGAGCGGCTGCGGCCATGAATAATATTAGATTCCAGGGGCGGATAATGAGTCGTCAGTTCGTCGTGCCATTTATTAACGAAAAATTTCCGGTTTCTGCGCTGCAATTCAATCCCTTTGCTTTGGGTACTGGATATAAACTCGGAATGAACTACGACGGATTGCGGAATAAGCATCACTTTGTATCCATTTTTCCTAAGCGTCATACAAAAATCAGCTTCTTCGTAATATGCCGGAGCGTAAATTTCATCGAATTGGCCGAGTTCGATAAATTGTTCCCTGCGAAACATGATCGAGGCACCTGAACAATAATCGACTTCGCGCGCAAATGAATATTCCGGCTTATTGTGATCATCACCGCGACCATACCCTAGGCAACTGCCGTCATTCCAGATAATGCTGCCGGCTTCCTGCATGGTCCCGTTCGGGAAAACCAGCTTGGAGCCGACTCCGCCGATCAGCTTGTCGTTTTCCATGAAATCCACTAAAGGTTTTAGCCAGCCCTGCTGCGGAATCGTATCGTTATTTAAAAACAGGATATAATGCCCCTTGCAATATTTAACTGCATTATTGCAATTCTTCAGAAAACCTAAATTAGATTCGTTTCTGATGTAGATGATATTTTTAATAGTTTCCTCAATTGCACGAGTATTATCGGATGAGTTATCATCTGCAAGGATAACTTCATATGTTACGCCGGAGGTATTTTGTAATATTGCATAAAGACATTTAATCGTGTAATTCAGTTGATTGTAGACCGGAATAATAATGGAAACTTCAGGATGTTCAGCCGGTTTGGGGAAATCGAATGATGGCGGGACTGTTTTGAATAGATCTAAATTACCGTCAGGACGACTGCATAATGACAATTTATTTTTGAAATTTGAAAATGCCCCGATAAGACCATATTTCCTTACGGACTTGAGGCTTTTCTTCAGGAGGAACCAGGAATTATTCAATTCCTTAATTTCTTTCATCTTACCAAGAGTAATTTTAAATGCTTTGGTCATTTTCATGCCCTATAACGAGAGCAATATTTCGTTAAAATTGTTACTTTTCATCGTGTCAAACCAATTACGTTCGTTGTGACGCTATGCAAATTGTTTACTGAGAGGACCAAAGAAAACAGTCGTTCAAGTGCATGAAGTGAAGTGCCGTCATATGGCAGCGGCTCTTCAGGATAGTCGTCCCAATCAAGTTTTAATTTCATTAACGGAGCCAATGCCGAAGTCCTGGCCCAAAACATTGTTCCAACCGGAAAAACAAAATGATCAGGTAATTTATGAAGTCCAACACGCCTTGCAAGAGATTCGGCAACGGCCCGGTTAGCGCCCCAGCCCACGACGTTAGGATCGTCGGGACAAACAATTCCAATTGAAGCGTTGTCGTTCATTTCGGACAAGATTTTATCAGCCATTGCCCCGGACTTTCCGCCGAGCAGATTTTCCAGCAAGAACTGATACCACGACTTGCCGATAGTTTCATCCTTCAGATCCGCGCTCTTTT
The DNA here is from genome assembly GCA_903831825.1 of uncultured Lentisphaeria bacterium. Lineage (GTDB taxonomy): Bacteria > Verrucomicrobiota > Lentisphaeria > Victivallales > Victivallaceae > CAIPAT01. The sequence goes on from CAIKZE010000191.1 coordinate 23,219, forward strand.
TTGTATGAATATGTCCGACGAAGTCGTAATTTGGCAGGATTATCTGACCGAATGCGGTGAAAAATGGGCCGATATCCCGGCCTCGATTGGGTACCAGTTGGATATCAACGACATTGCCTTTGTAATTTTTTAGCTGGTTAACAACCAGGTTGCGAGTTTCTTCGTTAGTGACGCTGACAAACAGGTCGGGTTGAATCCGGTTTTGCGCAAGTCGCGTGGTTATTTCCTGTAACAGCTCAGGATAGTAAACGTGCAAATGCAATGCTACACGCTGATTTCCTGGTAAATTCTTTCCTTTTGCTTTTTCAGCGCTAATGACTGGATAATGCCATGGCCCTTTGGGGCATTCCGTCCGCAAATAGTCCGCAAACGGGTCTGCCCCCTGAATTGCAACTCCGTGTTGCTCCAAGTATATGCCGGGGTGAAACCCCGGGAATGGTTTTCGGCGGTCAATCCCGCAGGCCCACGAGCGAACATAAGCGCGAACATCCTCTTCTAGCGATGGTTCTGGTCGATATGGGGCGAAATCCTGCCGGAATAGACCAGAGTTAAGGATCACCTGTGTATCCGCTTTTTCCTGCTGCATATGCTCGCAAGCGCCTTGAGCCAAAACCTTCAGGCGGGCGACGTAATCTTTCATATTGAAATATGCAATTGAGGCTTCACGGCATTGATTTCCTATCTGCTCACGCAAGACTTGCGAACCCGCCAGAGCTAAAATTTTTTCAGACATGTCAGCCGAGTCAAGGTACTCCGCAACGCAATGATCCCGAAGATTACTGTCAATCAGGAAATCAGCAATGCCAGTTGTTTTATCGAAACAGAGTACTGGCACCCCATACGCCATTGCATCAATCGCGACGTTCGGCAATGGATCTAAACGTGACGAAAGCAGAAACAGGTCGGCCTCTTCATAAGCGGTTTCAATGGCGGCGGTTTCATCAATGAAAAACACATGCTTCTGGAGGCCGGAACGACGAATCTGGTCTGCAAGATAAACTGAATATTCACCGTCATTGGCCGGATCGTAACCTTTGCCAATCCAGACGAAGCGACACTTATCCCCTCCGGGCGCATGCACCACACGGGCGGCGCATGCAATAAACAGGTCAACGCCCTTGCGTAATTGTACTGACCCGGCGCCAAGTACGACCACTGAGTTGTGAGCAATATCCTTATGTCGGATTAAACTGCGTATGCGCTTTACCTCTGCTTGAAGTTGCTCCTCGCTGAATTCTTCCAAAGGCACGAGACATCGACCTTGAGGAAGAATATGAGCGGACCGGTCACCCAGTTTGGGACATTCGGCGAGCGCGTTTTCCATGATTATATTTGTCGAGAAGACCAGTTCGCCAGACCAGAAAATGATACCGTTGAACACGGCTTGAGGACAGGTACAACAAGAGGCAAACTCATGAATCAGGCTGATTGCAGGAACAAAACGCTTGCTCAATGATGGCAGCACTGCGCGTGATCCAGTACTATTGACCACCGCGAACTTGAAATTAAAACGCTTGCACAACCGATTAATAACCAGGCTTGCCATATCCGGGTTATCCCTTATATTCGATGCTGTCATCACTGCCGCGCCCGCAAGCCGGAACGCATCGGAAAGCGGTCCGCCCCCCAATAACACCACCACCACGTTATAGTGTTTTGCGAATGCTTGGACGAGATTAAGAGTCAGCATCGGCGCACCGGTTCTGGACGCTTCGTGACTAACCACTAAAATCGTCTCGCGGTTAACTTCAAAGCCGCGGCCGGGGCAAATATCCGGGAGGGAAAAAGAACGTCCTTCGTGCTGTCCATGACGCAAATAGTGAGTTGTCGGATCAACCTCCGGCCTGTCCAGGTCTGGATTCAACTTGACATATATATCAGGATCGAAACCATCTGGAAGCTTAGTTGAGTAATTATTAATAGGATGAACAATACGTTTGAGTATGGAAAAAGAACGTCCTTCGCGCTGTCCGTGAAGCAAATAGTGAGTTATTGGATCAATGTCAGACTTGGCCACGTCCGGATTCAGTTTGATATATATATCCGGGTCGAAGCCATCCGGAAGTTTAGGACAGGCAGGGCATGGTGATATTTTGTTTTGGAAATTTGAGAACGATCCAATAAGGCCATATTTCCTTATGGTCCTGATGCTTTTTTTCAGGAGTAGCCAAGAATTATTCAATCTGTTCATTTCTTTCATTTTATCAAGAGTATTTTAAATGTTTTTGTCATTTTCAGACCTCTACAGCGAAAGCAATATTGTATTCAATAGCATGAGACAATCCTATATTTTTTTAGTTGCTGCTTCTTTTTTTTGCCATTGAATCGTCATGGCAATACCATCGTCAATGGGAATTTGCGGGCTCCAGCGCAATAGCTGCTTGGCTTTCGTGCTGTCAAGACAGATATGCGGCACGTCAAAATTGCGTGCTTCAAAGTAATTTACCGTAATTTTTTTATGCAGCGCCGATTCTATATGTGCTAATATCTGATTTATGCTAATCGGAGTTCCTGATCCGATATTAATTTCATTGCCGGAATAATTTACATGAATCAACTTGATAAGCGCGTCTATTACGTCGTCAATGTAAATGAAATCCCGGCTGACCGAGCCGTCTCCCCATATGTTGATTGGAATATCATTGATGGCATTGTGGCAGAAGACGGCAATTGCGCCCTGGGTTGCATCTACCCGCTGATAACACCCGTAAGGATTGGCCAGCCTTATGCTGCAAGTGTTCAAATTATAAAGCTTATGAAAAAGTCTCAAGTATTTTTCAATCGCTAATTTTACAATCCCATAAGAGCAAATCGGGTTAGTCTGATGCGATTCGCTTACCGGCAAATTTTCCGGAATCCCGTAAACCGTTCCTCCGGAAGATAAAAAAAAGAAATTTTTGACATGATTTCGCACTGACGCCTCCAGAAGCCGTATCGCTCCAATCAGATTCGTTGAAACATCGAATTCCGGATCGTCGTTTGATGTCTTCGGCAATGTCGTTGACGCAAGGTGAATAACTGTCTCGCAGTTTTGAAACGCCGATTCCAATAGATGTGTCGCCGTGAAATCGGCTTCAATAAAATCAATTCCGGCAGATAACCAGGCCGGTTTGACGCGATCCAGACACCGAACAGAAAAACCTTTGCACAACAAGCCGATGGCTAGATTACGCCCGATAAAACCGCCGCCGCCTGTTATTAATACTTCCCGCATAATAGTTCTCTATTTGTTTTGGTTGATAAGTTCTAAATACCTGTCCGCGCATAACGTCATATCATATTGTTTGAATAATTCTTTCGTGTCTTCCGCATACTTATTATATGTTTCCTGATCTTTTATAATCTTTTTTATGGCTCTGACCAGTTCCTCAACATTTATGGGGCCGCCATTATATTGAACCAACTCTCCAGCCTTATGATTTCCATTCAGCAGCATTTGTGATATTTCACCGATATCGCTGGCGACACAAGGTTTATTGGACGCTAAAAATTCGATGATAATAAGCGGCTGACTTTCTGAAATATAGTAAGTTGGTACGAGACCAATATCACTTGCCGCGATAAACGGGGCAAGTTCTGACTGAAACCCGACAAAATGAATATAAGGGAACCGATATTCATTTTGCAATGATCTTACATAGGAGCTGTCGCCTATCATAAAAATATGATAGGCGCGATGGTTATTATTATTTTCGTTATTAAGTTTAATAACTGCCGTAATTGCTTCCTTCCAGCCTTTTTCAGGAACGCCTCTTGCGGCAAGAACAAAAACAATATCTTCTTTTTTGATATTATAAGAAGCTCTGTCAATGGCACCCCCGTGCGGTTTTGAAAAGCCATTGTTTATTTTTGACGACTTAGGCTGAATGTCAAAAGGCAGCTTTTTCAGGGACTGCAAATTTTTGTCGGCAGTGTAAAAGATATGGTCGGCCCGTTTGAATATGACAGGGAATAAATCCGGGAAAGCAATATCGTCTTGGGGGAAGGAGACCAGATGGTCATAGTGACCGTGCGTGGTTATTGACCAGAATACCGGTAAGTCTCCAATATTTCTTACAATTACTTTTTCAGCATCATAACTATGCGTAGATATGTAATCAATCTTTTTATCAATAACAAATTGTCTTAAACCGCCTTGCGCGTAAACATCGGCCATGCGGACAAGCAAGACTTTGGGATTAATCATCTCGATGACATCAGCATTTGCCTTGGCACAATCAAAGCTTAATAAATATACCTTATATCCGCGGCTTGCTAATTCGTTGGCCAGTCGAATCGGAAATATCTCTGCGCCGCCATAGGTTAATCCGTCTATAGAAATCAAAATGGTTGGGAACTTATAATATATTTGCTTGAACGAATCATAATCTAATGTAAGCTGAAACTTTGCTTTTGTATAATTATAATCTGCGGACAAGGCAGACTTCATGCAATCAATAGTATCATTATTTATTTCATAATTTTCAAGGATATAACGGTGTATATTTTCTATCTCCTGTACGGCTTTCCCATCGGTTGGGTGAATTGCATCGCTGTCACGCCCGCGATAAGAGTTTAGCGCCTTTGAGGAATAGGCGATTCTGCCATCCTTTAATAGCTCAAGATAAAAAAACCAGTCACCGGCTTCTTTATAATTCACTAATTCAGTCCTTACTGAGCAGGCCGCTGATTTCCGCATTACCGCCGCACTTGCTCTGGGGACTGTATTTTTTATTGCTAAACCTGAATTCAATTCCTGCTTCAAAGGATATACATAACTGCCTCTCCATTTTGTGCCGGGGATACTGTCGGCCTGAATGCCGGAGTTCACGATGGATATTTTATTATCCTCATCCCAAAGGCAAGACTGGGTATAAGCTAAATTCACTTTCTTGTCCCGGAAAAATGGCGCTAAAGTTTCCAGAAAATCCTTTTTGCAGAAGTCATCAGCTTCCGCAATCCAAACAAGTTCTCCCTGGGCCAGATTAATTCCCTTCTGCCATTGCTTAAAAACAGAGCCGGAGTTTGTGGTATTTGCTTCAACAATATAATCAATACTGTGTGCGCTTAATAGTTTTTCAGCTATTTCCAAACTGTTATCTTTGGAACAATCGTCTAAAAAGACAATTTCATATATTGGATAAGTCTGATTTAAAATAGAATTTAACCTTTGCGGTAAAAACTTTTCATAATTATAATTCGGCACAATACAAGGAATATGGGTTGATTGCCAGCAAAAAAGAATGAAACTAAAATTTAAAAATTGAAGAAGTCCAACAGCCGTCGTGTCACCAGTTGCTCGATGAATAGTCACCGGCGCGAGGCGCTTTCCTTATTTTTCGATTGTAACGGGGGATATGGCTGGCCAAC
>CAIKZE010000192.1 GCA_903831825.1 uncultured Lentisphaeria bacterium
GCTACTGAATTAGTATTGCTCAAAGCGTCCTGAGAAACAGAACGCCCTATACGGAGGCAAGTTGAACTGGGGCTTGAAAACTCCAGGGCGGCTACGTCTAAAAAAGTGTCAACTATCTATAACACTTTTTGAAACATGCCCACAGAGGCGAGCTGCCGTACCCTTTCCTCGGAATGTTTGCGCTCTTCATCCAGTTCAAGATAAAATCCGGTACGCTGACGCCACCACCAGAAGCGAACCGCCGCGACCGCGCCGATAATCAGGAAAAACATACTGGCTCCCGCAATCCAGGCCTCCTCGCGCAAAGGAGTATATATCTCCTTTTTATCAATCTTGGCAATCATAATCCATGGGGTATCCGGGATTTTTCTGGCTACCGCCAACACTGGAACTCCCCGGTAATCCACCCCTTTAATAATACCTGTCGCGCCATTTACGGCTTTTACTGCTATAACATCGTCATTCTTAAGCGGAATCCGGAATTTCAGCGCCGTATCTTTGCGGTAACGCAAATCGTTTAAAAACAAAACACTGTCTTCATCGCGGCGGACTAAGAGCGTTTCCGCTGTAAGGCTCGGCGTAGGCCATGACTGAATAAGCTCAGACAAGCCTGATTGCGGTTTCATCCGCATGAAAAGAATTCCAGTGACAGCTTCAGGCGCTTCCGGCAGAATCAGCGGAATGACTATGTCAAAATGAGCAAAATTGACATTGGGAACAATATGCAAATCAGAAAATACCGGCATCCGGTTAACAAGTACCTGCGCAATCAATTCTTTTGCATGTACGCCCAGCTCTCCGGCATTTTTACTGGCTAAGACTTTCCTGCCTTTTGCATCAAATATGTATGAATCCGCAAAAAGATTGTGTGCCTGAAGAGACTTGAGCCAGGTTTCAATATCCTGTTTTTTCTCCGCATTGTCCGGATTTTCTAAAAAAGCTTTTACCAGGCGGGCAAATAGGGGATTATTGTATATATACTCGATATGATTTAAACGCTCATTGCGCCACCACACAATCCGGGCAACTCGAAAATCTGCAATGGCTGCAAGCTTATGCTGCTCATTTTGAACAATGTAATTCTTCTGAACAAGGAAATAACCAACTCCGATAAATATAATTATTATCAGCAGCAGCATAAAGATGGCGAACAATTTAAATGGTGAAGGTACCGCAAGCGTTGTTGTCTTTATCATAATTCCCCTCCGCTAACCGGCAGCTTTTATCACTACCGCCATAATAATAAAGTATATCCAAAGATATATTCAAGGCAATCAGCATATTTTTAGTATTATATTTGCAGACTGTATCTCCGGCCTGCCTGAAATAATACCCTAAAAGCATCGGGAATAATGAGAGTAAACTTTTTCCCCGAATAACCCCGTTGCAAATCAATTATTATTTTGCCGGAATCGAGATTGTAAAGCATGTGCCGGAATCAGAGGATTCCACTTCAACTTTCCCTTTGTGGGCTTCAACAAATTGTTTTACAATGGCAAGCCCTAAACCGGTGCCGCCGACTTTGCCGCTGGAAACAAAAGGTTCAAAAAGCTTGTCCTTGAACTGCTCCGGAATTCCAGGTCCATTATCCCTGACTTGAATCAGATTCGGGTTGCCGTCAGTATTGATATTCAGGGTTATTTCCGGATTCGGATTTTTGCTCTCTTCAAGCGCTTCCGCCGCATTTTTAATGAGATTGCAGATAATGCGGCAGAGTTTAGAGCAATCCCCCATCATGATTGCACCGTCCGTTGCGCAAATTTTTATTTTCATTTTATTCTCATCAAGAAACTCTTTGCATATTCTTTTAACTTCCGCAATTAAATCTTCTACTTTTATCTCAGATTTGACAACTTCCTTATTACGCACGAAGTCCAGCATGTCATTCATCATTTCCATTCCGTCCTGTCCGGACTGCTTAATGAGCGCCAGATATTCAGTCAATGCCGGGTTGATAGTTTCCTCCCGGATGGCAAGTTCGGCAAGCGAGACAATATTCCCGATATAATTACGCAGATCATGACTGAGCATGGAGATTGACATTCCGAGTGCGGAGAGCTTTTCCTTGCGCACCAGTTCCTGCTGCAAATTGATATTGCGGATCGCCGCGGCGGCCTGCTCCAGAAACAGTTGCACCAGATAAATACGCTCCCGGTGAAGTGTGATGTTGCGGCGTTCAAATAACGTTACAATGTCGTAATTTTCCAGTCTGAAATAGAGCATATCGTCAGACTCATAAAGCGAGTCTTCCATTTTTTCCGGAATCGCCTTCAGGTATTTAGCCGCGGAATCAGAGTTGATAAAGGCGCCGATGGCGACAACTATTTCATACTGCTTATCATGCTTGACCGCCAGAAGCGCGGAATTACAGCCAAGAATTTCCGCTACCTGTCCCAGAATATTTTGCAGCAGACTGTCCAACTGACAATGGCAGGCGCGAATATCGGAAATAATTGCAATCAAGTCTTCAAGATTTCTGGATTTGTTCCACTCATAAACAGACTTGGTGGCAATCTGTTGAATTTCCTCAACTGAAAAAGGTTTACAGTGATAGGTTACGTTAGTTCCGGCGCGCTGCACAATTTCCTCGATGGAATGGTCACTATATGCGGTGACAAAAACTATTTCAGCTCGCTTGTCCACTTTCCGGATCTGCGATACGGTTTCCAGCCCGTCCCATTCCGGCATCCGCATATCCACGAAAATCACCGCATACGGACGGTCTTCCTTGCAGGCCTTTTTTACCAGTTCAAGCGCTTCCTTGCCGGAAGCCGCCTCATCCATGCTGTAATGTATCATTTCGGGGCCGCGCGATGCCTGGCGGGTGGCGTCGCTTATTTCAAAAAAATCAGCGGCGGCATCAGCCAGTTCCGACAACTGCAGATTGTTTTCCTTGGCGGGGCATAGAATTTCACGAAAACTGTCCCGAACAGATTCTTCATCATCAATAACCAGCAAGCGAGAATTAAATTCTTTTAACATGGCTCCATCCTCTTTTATTTATTATTGATCAAATTTGTCATTAGCAGATTCCGCAACAGGCAGTGACAGCACAACTTCCGCCCCTTTTTCGATTCCCTGACTGTTAATTGCAATAGTACCGCCATGCGATTCGACAATGGCACGACACTGGTAAAGTCCGATTCCGGATCCCCGATTTTTAGTTGAAAAACCGTTTTTGAAAAAGTCCTCCGCGGCTTCCGGATCAAATCCGCGCGCATTATCGGCAATGCGCATCACCGCGTTGCGGCCGTCCAGCCGCATCGCAATATTTATCTGACGATCTTCCTTGCGCCCTGAAGAGTCAAATGACTCCGCGGCATTTTTCAGGATATTAATCAACACCTGGATAATCCTGGTTTTATCTGCCTTGACCTGAATAACATTGGGCGGCAGATTAAAATGAATACTGATATTTCTTTTCTCAATGGACGCCGACTGCATCGCAATTGCATCAGCCACCAGGTCTCTTAAAACCAGCGCTGAAGAATCAGCGGCGCTGCCCCCTCCCGCATAGGCGCGCTGAAGCGACAAAACATCGCTGATGTGAGTAATTCCAAAGGAAAGTTTCCGGAATAAATCCTGCATCATATTCTGCCGCTTGGTTAGCGCCTGGTTAAGTTTGGTAATCAGTTGCAGGAATTTTTCCGCTTTCTCCGCCCCCATCGCCTGACTGAATAAGGCTGATTGTGTCTCAAGTGTTTTCTGGAGCATGACCAGAGAATTGGCTTCAGGCCACTCTTTTTCATTAATGAACTTAACGAAAGCAGTGCCGATTCCGGTTACGGCATTGCCGATATCGTGCAAAACGCTGGATACCATCTGCAGCTTGCCGCGCTGCTCCGCATCTCTCGCCGCTGATTTTTCCGCCAGTAAGCGGTCACTGATGTCTTTAAAATTCTGAATGACCCCGATAATTCCACCTTCGCCATTATAGTGCGGCACCGTGGCGACAATACACGGAATAGAGCCGTCCGCGGTTTTTAATTCCACATCTTCTTCAATCCGGTTTTTCTCGCCGATTGCACTCTCTATCGAACGCCGCTCTGATTCCGCCTGTTCTTTTGAGAGAGCATAATCGTAACAATACCTGCCGATCAGTTCCTGCCGGGTGAAACCGGTCATTTTTTCAAATTGATTATTTACTTTGACAATCTCAAGATTTTTATTCAAAACTCTCATCCCGTCACCGGAAGTTTCAAAAATCTGTCTTATTTCCAGTTCAGAACGCTCTTTTTCCGCAAGCATCTGGCTGATGCGCTGATGTTCGCTCAAATTGCGATATACCATTATCATATTCAACACCAGAATCACCTGGGAACTGATAAATTGAAGCCGGTTGAGCTGATCTTGAGAAAACGGCCCGGCGTTCAGGTTGTTGACCGCGCAAATCACTCCCGTGAGCATTCCGTCATACACCATCGGCACGGCCATTAATGTGTTAATATTGGATGCATTCGAATACTCGCTCAACTGAGAATCATTTTTTGCTTCTTTGATCAGCAGCGGCTCAAGCGTTTTGCCAACCCGGCCGATTATGCCCTCTCCAAGCGCTATTTTTTCTTTACGCAGGTATTCCAGAATATATTTGGGCTTGGTCATCACATAACTGCCGGCGCCATGCACCAGCGGAAAGTTGCCGGATATTCCGGAGGCTATTAAATGACTACGCTGGATTTCATAAATACAGACGGATTCAGCTTCCAGCATTTTAGCGATGTAATGCGCAGTGGCGTTCAAAACATTATCAATATCCTCAATATCCTGCAAATTCTGCGAAAATACATTAAGGAAATTGTCTCTGTCGGCTTTCTGATGTAATAAATCTTTGTTTTCCTGCTTGAGCCGGTTAAACGCATTGCGCAAAGCGATGCCCCCGAAAGACAATGCGGCGCCAAATAATACGAATATTACCAGCCAGACGAGACTCATGTTTTACGGCTCCATGCGTTTATATAAAAAATAAAATTCAGATATAGTATATATTAAATATTCCTTGGTTTCAAACCGGACTGAACAAATAAACAGCTCCCCGTCGATAATTCGTTCGATTTTTCCACATATTCCGCAGTCCGCAATTACGCATCAGTCAAAATTAGATAAAAAAGCGGATAACGGATATTCTTTTCCGGAAATCCGTGTATATTAACGGCAGTATTATCAATAAAAGAAAAGGATATAATAAATGAGAAAAAGATTAAGAAAAAAGTTGTTTCTGCGTGAATTCCAGGAATTAGGCTTCGATCTAAAAGCCAAGATGAATCTGCCTGACGAAGCGGCGCTGGATACATTCTGGACCAAATTCGTCGAACAGGTCGAAGCAAATGACGTGCATTGCCACGGCGCGTTCGGCAACGAAGAATTCGACATGTTCGTAATGGTCGGCAAAGCCGGACCGGAAGCCGAAGAGCACAAGACCAAATTCGTCGAATGGCTGAAAGTCCAGCCGGAAGTCTCTGAAATCACCGCCGGTGAACTGGTTGACGCTTTCTATGACGAAACCTGCCGCGGCAAAACCTGCTGCTGCTGCGACTGATACGAGAAAGAAGTCAGTAGCCAGAAGTCAGGAGTCGGAATAGAAACAAAAGACAGTTCAAAAGAACAGAAGAAAGCATCAGACGATTTATTTCATCTGGTGCTTTTTTTATGTTTACCCACCACTCAAACAGTACCAAAATAAAGCAAAAGCAATGTATAAAGAACAGGATTTGTGGACAGGATAATTGGATACAGCAGTCATATCTTCTCTTGAATTCTGAATTTATGCCTTCCATTCTGAATTCTGACTCCTGAATTCTGACTTCTCTTTAAATATTCAGCATATAGGTTATCACACTGCTGACATAAGCGGTCAGGCCGATAACCAGCAGGTACACCGCGATTTCGTATTTTCTGGTCCGGATATCCCGCCGGAGAATTAACGCCTTGATCGTTTCTTCGAATGTTTTCGCCCTGAAGCAATGGACCCACTTGATAAACAGCGGCCCGGACAACAAAATTATCGCAGACAGCAGCACAAAAAACAATCCAACTATAATCAATATTCTGGAAGTCATGTTAGCGGCCGCGATTTTCGGGCCGGAAAATCCGGTAATCGTCAAACAAATTGTAATCAGGCTCAACAGCAGTTGCGACCTGGTGTACAGAATATGAAACGAGTCGCGAACATTGCCGAGCATTTTTTCTTTCTGAGGATCGGCGATAATCTCTTTATAAAATTCGATTTCCTCTTCCGGGGTAAGTTTTCTCATGCCGTCTACCATCATGACTCCTCCTAAGAAATAAAAAAAAGGCATAAAATAGTCTGAACTACACCATAAGTCGTCTTTTGCATTCTTCAAGGATCTCTTTTGTTCTGGTAGCGCCGCAACGGCTAACCCCTATTGCACGTACTTTAAGCAGGGTGTCAAAGTCGCGTATGCCGCCAGCAGCTTTCACCTGAACATAATCAGGTGAATATTTGCGCATTAATGTCAAGTCTTCAATAATAGCACCACCGGTGCCATAACCGGTGGAAGTCTTAACCCAATCGCACCTTAATTCGCCGCAAATCCCACATAGAGTAATTTTTTGCTTATCATTAAGATAGCAATTTTCAAAAATGATTTTTATTTTCTGCCCAGCCTGATGTACGGCGTCAGTTACTACGCGAATATCTTCACGCACATAATTCCAATTTTCGCTTAAAACAGCGCTGATATTAACAACCATGTCCAATTCTTCACTACCATCGGCCAAGGCCTGTTTCGCTTCTGCTAATTTTACGGCGGTAGTATGGCAACCGTGCGGAAAGCCAATGGTGGTACTGGCACAAACATTACTTCCTCGCAAGATTTCAGCACAACGCTTTAAATAATACGGCAGAATACATACGCTGGCAGTATCATATTCTAACGCTAGTTGACATCCCGCTTCAAGCTGTTCAACGGTTAATGACGGATTGAGTAATGAGTGGTCAATCATTTTTGCAATATCAACGTACGCGTAATTCATTGGTTTCCTTTATTTTGGGGATTATCGACTTCACCTATATACTATATTGAAATAAATCCGGAAATCAAAATTGGATTCCGGATTATTGATATACAATTTCCAGGACAATGCCCCTTCCGCGAACTGAATTACCGAGGATTATTGCATCGGCATTCTTCAGATCCTCGGCATGCAGGACTTTTTCAGCAGCGTTCAATTCCCGTAATGTTTTTTCTCGCCATATTCCGGGCAGCAGGCCGCAGGTCAGCGGCGGAGTAACCCATTGCTCGCCTTGACGCAGAAAAATATTTGATATCGCGCCTTCGGTCAGTTCGCCGCGCTCGTTGAAAAATATTACCTCATCAAAACCTTTTTCATGAGCGTCATGAAAATGACGATTGTAGAAATCACGATTAGTAGTCTTATGATACAGAAAGACATCCCGGCTGTCAATTTTTTCTTTAGACGCCAGTACCCGGAGCGAAGTTTTACCCCAGCCAGCGGACGTCAACGGGTAAACCTCCACACAGGCGGAACCGTCCGGCGCAATCAGCAGGCGTAGCCTGGCTTGCCCCTGCCCTGTCTTGATAGCAGACAACGCGTTATCAACAGCGGCACGGTTCCATTGCCGCCCGAAATAGCGTTGGGTGGACTCCGCTCTGGCGAGATGTTCGAACAGATATTTTATTCCATCGAGCTTCTCCCAAAGCATGGTTTCCAGTACCTGAAAATCCGGAATTGAATAGTTGATAAAATAACTTTTCAGCAGCGCTTCCCGCCATTCGGCTTCAGCCCTGGAATCATACACAATCCCGCTGCCGATCCCCAGTTCAGTATGTCCGGCGGAGCAGATCAGCGTCCGGATTGCCACATTCAGACAAAAGTCGCCGCCGGGCAAGAAACACCCCATGACTCCGGTATAGACCTTCCGCAGACTCTTCTCTTCGCGGCTGATGATATTTACCGCGCTGATTTTCGGAGCCCCGGTAATCGAGGCCGGAGGAAATGTTGCCTGAAGTATCTCATGCAGTTTTATCCCGGCGCCTGCTTCGCCATGCACAGTGCTGATCATCTGATGCACAGTATTATAGGTGTCCACCCGGAACAGCGGTTCCACCCGGATCGAACCGGGTATGCAAAACCGCCCGAAATCATTTCTGACCATATCCACAATCATCAGGTTTTCCGCCATATTTTTAGGGTCTGCCGCCAGCCAGCCGGCAACAGCGTCGTCCTCGGCTGCGCACGGATGCCGCCGGGCGGTGCCTTTCATCGGGCTGCTCTTAATCTGCCGGCCGGCTTTTTCCAGAAAAAGTTCAGGGGAAAATGAAAGTATTTTGAATCCGCCTGCGCTGAAAAACATCGGATAAGGTACCGGATGCCGTTTCACCAAATCAAGAAAGAGTTTTTCCGGCTCGGACACCGCCGGAGCGTGATTCCTGAACGTAAAATTCGTTTGGTAGATATTACCTTCGACAATATCCCGCGCAATCCGTTCCAAAGACCCGCAATATTCATCATGCTTGATTTCCGGCTCAAAATCGAGTAAAAAAGTTTCGCCGCCTTCAGGAAAAACGGAAAAACGTTGAGGAGCTTCAGTATAAACTGCAACACTCGCGGCGGGAAAATCCAAAGACGGCAACGTATTGAACGCACGGTCAAATGCCGGAGCCGCTTCATAAGCAATAAAACCGGCGGCAAAGCACCCGCCCGCCAGTGCTTCTTCCAATTCCGCCAGCAGCGGCATTACCTCCGCGGCGCAATGCGCAGTCAGAATCTTAACCGGATTGGAAAAAATTCCCCATTCAGGCGTATCTCCGGGCAGACGACATAACGCCGACCCGGTTTTCCGCAACAACTCTAAAATTTCATCATGCGTCGAAGTCATAAATCATCCGGTTATCTATAAAAAATACAGGATGATTAAGATACACCGGTTTCCCTTTTCAGCCAGCTATAAAACTTATCTCCACTTCGAAATTTTGCTGATAACGGCGTTAGCGGCTTCTTCGTCATCAATGCCGCCGACATTCAGGAATACGCCTTCGGGATGCAGATTCTGCATGATAGTATCCAGTTCGTCATGGCCGATATTAATCTGTACTCCCTTACCGGCAGCCTGGACTTTCCGGTAAACCGGGATCCAGTCGGATGCTCGACCATGACCGGCGCCATAAATCCATTGAATGGTATTGAGCTTGTCTATCTCAAGCAACGCATCAAGATGTTTTAAAGAACCTTTGCCGTCCAGGTGAAAAATACTGGCTTCGGTAAAACTGCATTCTTCCCGGATGCCTTCCAGAAAAAACTCCCTAAAATCATCCGTGGAAATCATGTACGCAAAATCGCAACTGGGAACGGCCCAACGTTTCGAGGAAACAATCCCCGGCCAACCGGTAACCGCGTATTTATAAGCGCCGAGCTTTTTGGAATAAAAATCCAGCAGTTTTTTAAGCTCGGCAGTAACCATCTTTACATTTTTCTTAACCTGATCGGGATAATCATACAGGTCCATGCACAACACCTCAGAACCGCGCAACCCCGCCAGACAGTCCCCGCCCGGGTGAATATCCGGCCAGCCGATGTAACAATCGCCGTCATTTATTGCAATCAGCGCATCATACAATTTTTCCATGTTTTTGAAACATTCAGATTGATAGTTGAACCGCATTGAATCAAGTTCGGCATAATCTTTTACGAAAGGCACAATATAGGATGTTGTTTTTTCTTCAAATAATATGCTGCCGCCGAAACATGCGGCAAAGAAATCCGGACCGACATTCGGGAAAGTAAACGGCAAAGCATCGCCATAATATTTAGTTGCCTTTATGCCTGCCAGACGCCGTTCCGCCTGATATTCGGCGTCCAGCCAGTATTCCGCCATATTCGCATGTGTCTGCTTCGGCTCCGGCTGTTGATAACCTGGCTCGCAGACTGCCATGCATACTACCGGGCGGTCAAGAATCTCGCAGTTCCAGCAGGCATCCTGACGTTTCAAACGCATTTCCCAGTCATCAATATTCTTGATCGGCATAATATCCATTGTAACTGCCCCCTGATTATTTTTCATATCTAATGTTGCATATAGTTAAGAGTATAACTATATTTAATACACAAATCAATGATAAAATGTTGCAAATACTGGTATTAAATGTTTCGTCGCAATAATAATTTCATCAATCGTCCGGTAACGTTAAATATTCCTGCCCTGCCGTCACTGCAACAGGAACTGAGGATAAAAGTATTCAGTTCGTTTGAGAGCCAGGGGAATTTTGAGTATGAACAAATACCACGCAATTACGCATTGCATTTCATTGTTTCCGGACTTGGAGAATTTGTCTGTGACGGGAAGAGCTACCAGGCCGGGCCCGGCGATATTTTCATGTTTTTTCCGGGTATGCAAATTTACTATCACGACTATCCAGATACGCCGTGGCAGTATTACTGGCTTTGTTTAGACGGAAATAATCTTGAATTACTGCTGGAGCAGGCCGGATTATCTCCTCAAAAGCCTTTTTTGAAATCCGTAAACCCGGAGCTGTTTGCGCTTTTCATATCACTTGAAAAAGCTTTTTTAAGTAAGCAATATTCCCCTTTCCTGCCGGTAGCCGCCGCCTGGCAGATACTGTCCGTGCTCAGCCGCAAACCGCAGGGCAAACGCAATCTGGCGGAACAAATCAAAGATCAGATTGATCTGGCGCAGTTCGGCTATCCCTCCGTTGAAGAACTGGCGGAAGCTTTCAAGGTCAACCGGACTACGCTCTTCCGCACTTTCAAACAGGCTTACGGCTGCGGCGTCAAAGAATATCTGGATTCGGTCAGGCTGAAACACGCGCTGTCCCTGTACAAATCTGGCGTAAAACTTGACGCAATCGGCCGCATCTGCGGTTACGGAAGCGAAGAATACTTCCGCCGGATTTTTACAAGCTACTTGCGCTGAACCGCACTGCTTTAAAGCGGTTTTTAAACATTCTCACAACGTGGATATTTATATCACATTTTGTATATATATTATCTGTTGACTTGTTTAAAATCAGCATCTATAATTAATCACATTGAATCTTTTTAACTCATACAGGAGTCATGAGTATCATGTCCAAAAAAATTAATGTAACGATCTGGAACGAATTCCGTCACGAAAAAACAAATGAAGCTATTAAAAAGCTCTATCCGCAAGGCCTGCACCAGGCCATTGCCAGCGGCATCGGCGCGGACGATCTGAATATCCGCCTGGCCTCGCTTGATGAGCCGGAACATGGACTGACCGAAGACGTGGTCAACAGCACCGACGTATTGCTCTGGTGGGGACATTGCGCCCACGGCGAAGTCAAAGACGAAATCGTCAAACGCGTCCATAAACGTGTTCTCGAAGGCATGGGGCTGATCGTCCTCCACTCCGGCCACTTCTCCAAGATTTTCAAAGCGCTCATGGGCACCAACTGCTCCCTGAAGTGGCGCGAAGTCGGCGAGAAGATGCGCCTCTGGAACATTGAACCGTCTCATCCGATCTCCCAGGGCATCGGCGAATATTTTGAACTGCCGCATGAGGAAATGTACGGCGAACGTTTCGACATTCCGCAGGACGGAAAAATCATCTTCATCTCCTGGTTTGAAGGCGGCGAAGTTTTCCGCAGCGGCGTCGCGTTTGAACGCGGTCACGGCAAAGTATTCTATTTCAGTCCCGGCCATGAAACCTATCCGACTTACTATGACAAGAACGTGCTGCAAGTAATCGGCAATACTGTCCGCTGGGCCCAACCTTTGATTTTCCAGGCACACTCCGCGCCTAACGCCAAATCACTGGAAGCAATCCGGACGCCCAATCCGCATACCGTCAGCGCCGGAGTCGTGCAGGACATAAACGGCAAAGCTAAATAAGGATATTTAACATGAAAAAACTTAGAATCGGAGTTGTCGGCCTGGGGATGGGCCAATCACATATCAATGGTTATCGGGAACACCCGGACGCCGAAGTCGTTGCCGTCGCCGATGTTGATAAAGCGCGTCTGGAAAAAGCGGTCAAAGAACTGGGGATTGCCAAATGTTATACCGACGCGCTGGAAATGTTCAAGCAGGAAAAACTTGACGTCGTCAGCATCGCCGTCCCCAATAAATTCCATAAGTCGTTGACGATTGCCGCGCTTGAATCCGGCGCGCACGTCCTCTGCGAAAAACCGATGGCAATGAACGCCGCGGAAGCCGAAGAAATGCTCGCCGCCGCCAAACGCTTGAAAAAGCGTCTCGGCATCAACTTTTCATTCCGTTTCACGCCGCAGTCGTTCGCCATGAAGCAACTGGCTGAAAGCGGTGAACTCGGCGACATTTATTTCGGACGCACCGTGTGGCATCGCCGCCGCGGCATGCCCGGTTTCGGCGGCTGGTTCGGCACCAAAGCGCTGTCCGGCGGCGGACCGCTGATTGACCTGGGCGTTCACCGCCTGGACCTCGCTCTCTGGCTGATGGACTACCCCGAACCGGAATGGGTCATGGGCAGCGCCTACAACCATATCGCTTCCGCCATCGCCAAGAAGCAGAATAAAACTTACGACGTCGAAGACCTCGCCTGCGGCATGATTAAATTCAAAAACGGCGCCACGCTGGAAATCGAAGCCTCGTGGGCGGCCAATATCAAGGAACGTGAACAGATGTCCACCCGCCTGCTGGGAACCAAAGGCGGCATCTTCCAGTACAATCTCGAAGAAGGCTATCAGTTCCATGTCGAATGCTATCAGGAGAAAGCCGGATGCCAGTATGATATGCACCTGCATCCGCCGGTGCCGGCCTGTAAAAACAGCTATTACACCTTCATTGATTGCATCGTGAAAAAGATTCCTTATGTAGTTACCCCTGAACAGGGCGTAACCGTAATGAAACTGCTGGATGCCATCTACAAGTCAGCCGCCACCGGCAAACCTGTAAAAATCGGCTGAAATAAAGCGGCTCAAACTCTCAGGCCCGTCTTCAAAGCGGGCCTTTATATTTTCCAAAACCAATTACACATCTCAAGTATTGCAAAAAGCAATTTTACAAAGACCGGTCACTGCAAAAAGCAATTCACCTTTTTAAACGCCTGCTATAAAGTTATTTTTCTTAATTTTTTTGTTTGCGGATAAATAACCATCTATTACATAAATGTAACAACAACGACATCGAATTACAACAATGTAACAAAACGGCATATCACATTATTGTAACTTTTATAATTAATATTATATATCTTA
>CAIKZE010000193.1 GCA_903831825.1 uncultured Lentisphaeria bacterium
AGTTGGCCAGCCATATCCCCCGTTACAATCGAAAAATAAGGAAAGCGCCTCGCGCCGGTGACTATTCATCGAGCAACTGGTGACACGACGGCTGTTGGACTTCTTCAATTTTTAAATTTTAGTTTCATTCTTTTTTGCTGCGATTACATTTTCTAAACTTGAAAGAATTAATTTGCAGTATATTTTACTGTATTCCACCAGTAATAGTAATATTAACTGAACTGACGAAGGAGAAAAAACTATGAAAAAGTTGTTCATTCTTGCGATGTTTTTCGTTTTCGGGGCAACTCTCCAGGCGGCTGACGCGGCGGCGCAAACTCGCGCACGGATCGATATCAGCGGCGACGATGTTGGACTCAAGGCGGTTTCCGCTCCCGAAGGCGGTTTTTTACAGAACATTGACTGGGGCAAGGAAAAGTACCGCAAATTCAACCTGACCGGCGAAACCGCGCCGCTGCCCGCAGACCAGTGGGTAAAGGCTTCTTTCTCTTTTGTGCCGGAAAGCGATGGCAAAGTTACCATCAACCTGTTGAGCAATTACACCAAGGACAAGGATAAAAAAGATCCCGATATCCGTTGGGTCTACTATGATATGATTACCGTTGAAGGCGGCAGTCCGCTGCAAAACGGCGACTTTGAAGAAGCGAAGAACGGCAAGCCTGTCGGTTGGGACTGTGACGGAGACCTCTATATTGTTACTGAAATTAAAGCGTTCTCCGGCAAGGCGATGGTCAAAGTCTACCATAACCAGCGCTGTTCACAGACGCTTGACGTCAAAAAAGACCAGCCGGTTACCATCACCGTTAATGTCAAGCGGGGTGAATTCGTACCGCCCAAGGAATAATTGTTTATTACGGATAAAATGATCAATGCGGGACTGGCTCCCGCATTTTTTGTTCGTGGCGCGGCCGTTCGGTCAAAACCGTCTGTGCGCCTGAACGGTAAAACGGTCAAGCATGTCATTGATGCCGAAACGTTCATGGCCGATCAAGTACGAATGTACCGTGTCGTTAAAGTTGCAGTGCCAATGTGACGGAATGTTTTTCAGTCCGATCACGGCCCCGACAATGCTGCCGGCGGTGGCGGCGGTACAGTCGTTGTCCAGGCCCATGGCGACCGTTTCGCCGATCACGCGGGTAAAATCTTTTTTGCCGATGGTAATCCCGAAGATGGTTAGACAGGCATTATTTAAAGTATGCACTCTGGACATGCCCTTGAATTTTTTGTCCACGGCGGCTCTGGCCGCCTTATAATCGGCGATGCCGGGGGCGGTATTCAAGGCCCATTTGACGGCTTGGGCCATTGCGCATTCAGCCGGGATTTCGGTCAAGCCGATTTCAAGCGCTTCCACCGGATCATTGACCGTGAACGCCGCGGCAATGGCGGCGGAAAAATACATTTCTCCGTAAATCCCTTCCTGGCGGTGACTGATATAAGCATCGCGCCAGGCCATTTCGGCGGCGATTTCCGGCAGGCCGGGCGCGGCATAACCCCATGGATCGCTGCGGATATCCGCTCCAATCCAGGCGCAAAACGGATTGTCAATATCCGCTACAGATTCCGCCGGAATCCCCCTTTTCAGGTTGTTCAGCGCCACGTTTTCTGCGGTACAGGCATAAGGCAGGTATTTCAGCCAGGCGCGGCCGACGTCGGCCACCGTAAAATCCGGGCCGTAATCTTCAAGCACCAGCAAACCCAACAGCGTATATGCGATATCATCGTCCACCGGAACGCCGTTCATCCGAGTTCTGGTATATCCATCCTGGCGGCTTTTATTGTAACGCAACTGCCAGGGGAAAGGTATTTCATTCCAGTAATCAACCGGCGGGAATGGTTGCTGATTCGCTTCCGCAAGTTTACTCATATCCTCCTGTGACCAGAATTCCACAATTGCGCCCAGAGTGCATCCGGCAAATCTGCCGAGCATTGCGCCGGCAAGCCGTTCCCGGTAAACTGACGCGTCAAAATTCTGCCAGATTCGCCTGGGTCCCGCGGGTCGCAGCGCTTTTATTTCATTGAGGCCGTCAGGCGCATTGATCGACTCAGGCAGTCTTTTTATCTCTTCCAGCGCGGCATCCAATGTTTTTTTCACTCCGTCGACAATCGCATTTAAACCTGATGCGCCACGCTCCGCTTTGAGCGCCACATAGAGTGAAAGCAGTTCTTGAAGCTCTTTGATCTTTGACATTTCGATATACATTTTTTTGTCCTTAAACTTTGTTTTTACAACATGATGATATTAAAGTATAATGCTAATAAGGAATAATTAAATGCAAAAAAAATCAAATACTATGCATAAAAAATCAAAATACGTTTCCCAGTATGCGCCCCTTGAATGGGATATGGATTTTCCCATAATCGTTTCCGGAATCGCTGTTCAGCGCGACCGGGAGATAACTTTTTTGCATCAGCACAATGCGCTGGAGTTGGGATTATGCCTTGAGGGGACTGGAATATTTGTGGTCGAAGACAAGGTTCTGCCGTTTCGCGGCGGGGACATTTGCATAATTCCGCCGGACGAAATGCATCTTGCGCAAAGCGCCAAAAACACGGTCAGCCGCTGGGTATGGCTGTATATGGACGCCGGACGGCTGCTTTATCCGGCGTTCAACAATCCGGCAATGCTTGATTTTTCCTGCTTTTCCGGTAAACAGTTTTCAAACATTGTCAGCCAAGAGGCAAATCCCGAATACTATTCAATAATAAAAGAAATGATTGACTCCGTTCGCGAGAAAAAAGTTTTTTATAAAGAGCAAACTATCGCTCTGCTCTGTATGCTGCTGGTCGGGCTGCACCGCAATAATGCCGTTGCCTGTCCGGAAATACGGCGTAACGGCTCCGGTTCTCTGGAGAGAATGCAGAAGGCCTTGCTGTATATAACCCGGCATTACCGGGAGCCCCACGATGTAAAGAAGCTGGCGGCGCTATGTGCGTTAAGCATTCCCCACTTTCGGCGGTTGTTTAAGCAGACCCTGGAAAAATCACCCTTGGAATATATGAATCACGTCCGGATAATGATCGCTTCATCGGAACTGCTTCAAGGTTCAAAACCGGTAAGCATGATCGCGCTGGATTCCGGATTCAACTCAATTTCCAGCTTCAACCGGCAGTTCCAGAAAATATGCGGGATTTCTCCCCGTGAATGGCGCAACAAAAAACAAGATAGCCTATTCGGCAGCAAACTAAAAAAAACTGAATAATTTCCGGAATGACTCTTTGCTTGCTTTCAGATCATTAATCAGTATTATTTTCCGAAGAGCTTGGCTGCTTCTTTCAGATATTTGCGGATTTGGACTTTCTGCGGGCATTTTGTTTCGCAGGCTCCGCAGTTGGTACAGGCGGCTGCGGTTTTGCCTTTGATCCATTCACCGCCGATAGCGGCATATTTGTCGCGGGCGGGCTGCTCCAGCCGATACACTTTGTGATAAATCATCGCGCTCAGGCAGACCGGAATGTTTACTTCAAACGGACATGGCATGCAGTAGCCGCAGCCGGTGCAGTAGATGTCGGCCAGCGAACGGCATTTCTCCTGCAATTCCTGTATCCGGGACATTTCCTGCTGACTCAATGCCGCGTCCCGCCCGGCGATCTTTACGTTGTCGTCTACCATCTGCCTGGTGCTCATGCCGGACAACGCGCAGTTTATATCCGGATTGCTGAGGACAAAACGCAGCGCCAGTTCCGGGGTGGAAACACGCCCTTCAAGCGCGTCTTCGAAAATGCTGCCGGCAAACGCCAGACTCCCGCCGCCGACCGGCCCCATCGCGATGACGCCAAGACCTTTTTCCGCGGCATATTTGATGGAGGGTTCGTTGGCGCGGTCAAGCAGATTGTACTGGCAGAGCACTGAAGCGAAAACTCCGGTATCGATAACCGGCAGCATCTTTTCCGGTTTATCGTGGAAAGAGAACGACAGGAACCGGATCAACCCCTGCTCTTTGGCTTTCATGGCTTCGTCGATAAGGTTGAATTTCAATACGTTGTTCTCAAAATTATCGGCGTTTACCGAATGAAAGTGATAAAAATCAATATAATCAACCTGTAATTTGCCGAGCTGCTCATTCATAATGCGGCGGAAATCTCCCTGTTCGGTGACTTTCCACACCGGTATTTTGGTTGAAAGATATACCTTGTCGCGCCAGCCGTTTTTCAGCGCCCGGCCAACGGCAATTTCACTCTCGCCGCCGCAATAGCCGTAGGCCGTATCCACATAATTAATGCCTTGCTCGAAACCATGGCGCAGCACATCTATCGATTCCTCCATTGAAATATGGGCAACCCCCTGCGCATCCGGCGATTTCATCGGCAACCGCATTGCTCCGAAGCCCAACATAGAAATCTCAATTCCGGTATTTCCAAATTTTCGATACTGCATGTTATTTTCCTTGAATTATCATTTAAACAAACTGCGAAGTTCGGAGGTGCGGGCGCGGATGTCCCCGGCCTGGGTGATTTCAGTGACCATGGCGATTTTTTTGACGCCGCAGGCGAGGAGTTCGGGAATATGGCGGGCTTTGATCCCGCCCATGACGGTGAACGGCATGTTTACCTCGGCGGAAATCTTCCTCATGGTTTCCAGCCCGATTGCGCCGCAGGCTACGGCTTTGGTGCCGGTCGGGTAAATCGGACCGATGTTGATATAGTCCGCGCCGGCGGCCTGCGCGGCGAACGCTTCCTCAAGATTATGGGTGGAGTTGCCGATAATGAGATTGGAGCCGAGTTTTTTTGCCGGTTCCAGCGGCAGGTCATCCTGACCCAGGTGGACACCATCGGCGTCCACGGTCAAGGCGATATCGAGATGGTCGTTCAAGATCAGCAGCATGTTAAACTGAGCGGTGATTCTGCGGTATTCCAGCGCCAGACGGTAAATTTCGGCTTTAGTTTTGTTTTTTTCCCGTAACTGAACGATTCTGGCCCCGGCTTCGGCGATTTGGCGCAGCACCTCTAAAACATCGCGGCCGTTAGTAAACTCGGAGGAAATCACCGGATAGATATCGACATGGGAAAAGGCATTCATCTTTTCGGCTTTGGTACGGAACGGGCTGCAATTCAATTTATACCTCTTTGGGTTTTGACTTGAAATCCGGACAGTCGTCCATCGGATTCACTTCTTTTTTATGCAGGGTGCAGCGGCTGAGAAACGGGTGCGCGATAAAGTGCGCGCAATCGCGGCAGAACTGCTTTTCATCGTCATTGACCTTGATTTCAGGTTTTGCCTCCGCTTCGGCATGCAGCAGCGCGGCGAATCCGGACAGGGCTTTGCCTTTTTCGGCTACGGCGGTCTGCGGTTCAGGAATGTCGGCAATTTTTTCCCCGCAGATGGCGCAGGCGAGCACTTTACCAACTTTCGTCCAGCCGTCCATCAGGACTTTTTCCTTGACTGCGGTACTCTGGCCGCAATGCGGACACTCTGTGAATTCTCCGGCTTTCATATTAACGTTCAACTCCATAAATTTTTATCATATGTCGCATGCAGGTTACAATGTTGCTTAATCTGCATGATTAAAGATAGTCCGGAGGTGGAGTTATTGCAAGCGCAAAGAGACAATATGGCACTATTATTTTTCAAAAGAAACGAGTCAATATGTCTCTTTTTGTGAATATGGCATTTCCGCTTGAATAATGCTGCAAGTATGGTTATTATTATAGTATGTATGGGATTCACCGGCATTTTCAGTTTGTTTGATAATTTGGCATGACTGTTGCTACTACCTGATTGCAGATAATAAGAAAACCGGAGAAAACCGGAAAAACAGGAGGTGTGTTATGTTAGCAAGGTTAAATGACAATTGGAGTCTGTTGAATCCGTGGCGTACGGTCAACGGGCTTCAGAAGGAATTGCTGGGGCTGTTTGACGATTTCAATGAAAACTTGAATCGTTACCGTGCCGGTTACCCGCAAATGCTTATTGAAGACGCCGAAAAAGACCTGATTGTGAGAATGTCGCTTCCGGGCTATGAATCCCAAGACATGGACATTGAAGTAGTCAGCGATTTCCTGACAATCCGGGCTCAAAGGACCTGCCCAATGCTTAAGAAAGACGAAAAATTCCTGCACCGTGAACGGTCTTTCGGCAAAATTGAAGAAAGCATCAAGCTTCCGTCGAAAGTCAAGAGTGGAAAGGTAAACGCCAAATATGCCGATGGTGTTCTGGTCATTACTCTGCCGAAAGAGGATGTGGAAAAACCGCACATTGTCAAGATTGGATGAAAGTTTACTGAAAATTGATTTAACATGGAGGATTGAAAAATGTCTGATATAATCAAAAAAGAAGATAAGGCGGAAGTCAAAAAGATGGAATACATCGAATTCGCGCCGCCGTCTGATGTGATTGAAAATCATCTCGGAATAACGGTGCTGCTGGATGTGCCGGGCGCAACTACGGAGAGACTTTCCGTCAATGTGGAAGACCGGATACTGAAGATCAGCGCGGATACGGATCTGATGCAGCATGGAAAACACGTCCATTACAAAAGGTCTTTCCAGATTTCCGATGAGATTGCGCTGGAAAAAATTTCCGCAAAGATCAAGGACGGCATTCTGAGTTTGGAATTGCCGAAGGCGGAATCCGCCAAAGTGCATAAGATAAAAGTGGTAACGGAATAATTAAACCCGGCCAGTGTGACCTTAACATCCCCTGTCCGTCACCGGGCAGGGGGTTTTTATTATGCAGGTAATTTATACTATTTCGTGAGATATCTGAATTTGAAAATGATTTAATAATTTACATATAAATATAAAAAGGAAGGTGAAAACTATGAATATGGAAAAGCTTACAAACCGTTCACGGGAAGCGTTGATCGCGGCCCAGAACGCGGCGGTTGAGCACGGACATCAGGAAATCCAGGGAATGCATGTGCTGTATGCGCTGCTGACTCAGGACAACGGACTGATCCCGTCGCTGCTGAAAAAAATGGATGTAAATGTGGCATCGCTTCAAGTGCGGGCGGAAAGCGAATTGGAGGCGATTCCTTCCGTTTCCGGCCCGGGGGCGGGACAGGTATATAATTCGCAGGAGTTCAGCCGCATCCTGATTGCCGCGGCGCAGAAAGCCGAAAACATGAAAGACGAATATATCAGCGTCGAGCATCTGTTTATGGCGATGCTGGAAGTTTCCGGAAAATGCCGGAATCTGCTGACCGAATTCAAGATTACGGATGAAAAACTGCTGAAAGCGCTCCAGCAGGTGCGCGGCAATCAGCGGGTGACTTCCGAAGATCCGGAAGCGACATTTGAGGCGCTGGAAAAATACGGGCGCGACTTGACGCGGCTGGCTTCCCAGGATAAACTGGACCCGGTCATCGGTCGCGATGAAGAAATCCGCCGGGTGATCCAAATTCTTTCCCGCAGGACCAAAAACAATCCTGTGCTCATCGGCGAACCGGGCGTCGGCAAAACGGCGGTAGTCGAAGGGCTTGCCCGCCGCATTTACCGCGGCGACGTGCCGGAAGGTTTGAAAAACCGCCGGATCATCGCTTTGGACATGGGCGCGCTGATTGCCGGGGCCAAATACCGGGGCGAATTCGAAGAACGGTTGAAAGCCGTCCTGAAGGAAGTTACTTCCGCCAACGGCAGCGTAATTCTGTTTATTGACGAACTGCATACCGTGGTCGGCGCAGGAGCCGCCGAAGGCGCGATGGATGCCGGAAATCTGCTCAAACCGATGCTGGCGCGCGGCGAGCTGCACTGCATTGGCGCGACCACGCTCGATGAATACCGGAAGTATATCGAAAAAGACGCCGCCCTGGAACGCCGTTTCCAGTCGGTGCTGGTGGACCAGCCGTCAGTCGAAGACACGATCTCGATTCTGCGCGGACTCAAGGAACGCTATGAGATACATCACGGAATCAAGCTGAAAGACAGCGCCCTGATCGCGGCGGCGGTGCTTTCCGATAAATATATTGCCGACCGGTTTCTGCCGGACAAGGCAATTGACCTGATTGACGAGGCCGCCGCCAGTTTGCGTGTCGAAATCGACAGTTGCCCGGCGGAAATCGACGAGATCGAGCGCCGCGCCATGCAGCTTGAGATTGAAATCGCCGGATTGAAAAAGGAAAAAGACCAGGCCGCACTCAAGCGCAAGGAAGAATTGGAAGCCGAACTGGCTGAATTCAAGAGTCGCGGTTCCGAACTGCGCGCCAGATGGGACAATGAAAAGAAATCCATTGCCGAGCTGCGCACTCTCATGGAATCGCTGGAACTCTCGAAGCAGAGTTTGAACCGTGCGGAACGCGAATACAATCTGGAAAAGGCCGCCGAACTGCGGCATGGCACAATTCCGGGAATTGAAAAACAGATCAGTGATACCGAGCAGAAACTGCGCTCCGGAACCGGCGAACGTTTGCTGAAAGAGGAAGTTGACGAAGAGGATATTGCCGAAATTGTCAGCCGCTGGACCCATATTCCGGTAAGCAAGCTGATTCAGAGCGAAAAACAGAAACTGCTCTGCCTGGGAGACCATCTGCATGAACGCGTCGTCGGACAGGATGAAGCGGTCAGCGCGGTGGCTGACGCCGTACTGCGCGCCCGCGCCGGAATGAAAGACCCGAACCGCCCGATTGCGTCATTCATCTTCCTGGGCCCGACCGGCGTCGGCAAAACCGAACTGGCCAGGGCGCTTGCCCAGAACCTGTTTGACGATGAACGCGCCATGGTCCGGATTGATATGTCCGAATACATGGAAAAGCACAGCGTTGCCCGGATGGTCGGCGCGCCTCCCGGATATGTCGGTTATGAAGAAGGCGGTCAATTGACCGAGGCCGTCCGCAGAAAACCGTATTCCGTCGTGCTGTTTGACGAGATCGAAAAAGCGCACAGTGATGTTTTCAATATCCTGCTGCAGATACTGGAAGACGGGATTATCACGGACTCGCACGGGCGTACCGTCAATTTCAAGAATACGATCATCATCATGACCAGCAATATCGGCAGCGATATGATCTTGCAGCACCACGGCAACGCCGATGAGATCAAGGAACAGCTCATGGAGCAGCTCCGCCTGCATTTTCGCCCGGAATTCCTGAACCGGGTGGATGAAACGCTGATTTTCCATGCGCTGGACAAAAAACATATCCTGGCGATTGTGGATATCCAGATCAAACGTTTTGCCGGACGGCTGAAAGATCACGACATAAAGCTGGAAATATCGGAAGAAGCCAAAAAATATCTGGCTGAAGTCGGTTATGACCCGATCTACGGCGCCCGTCCGCTGAAACGCACTATCGTCAAAGAACTGGAAACCCCGGTTTCCAGGATGATGATCGGCGGCGAATTGATGGATGGTTCCACATTGAAAGTCGGCAAAACCAAGACCGGCATTTCATTCAGCACGAAATAATAAGATGAAAGCATGCTCTGTTCCATCGGGTGCAGAGCATGTTTTATTTATGGGCGGCAACCGCCGGTTCCGACTTTTTGAATTTTACGAGCACTAGCTGGCCAAGCACCAGTTCTCTTTCATAAATAGTGATCAGGCATTCGACGGTCCTGACATCGCTTTTTTCCGTGGTTTCGTCGAAATACAGCCGTTTCGGGCCGAGATAAGTTCCCATTTTTATGACTTTTCCGGTATAAACTTTGGTTTCGTCGGAGTCGGGAACGATATCAACTTTGACGCCGGGTTTGATCAGCTTGATGAATTTCTCTTCGACTTCCGCGCGCACGATAAACGGGGCGTCGGGCACGAACAGGAAAAGCACGGTGACGTTGAGCGTGCTGATGCCGTAGCCGGGCCTGGCGTCGCAACGCAGAATTCTGCCGTCGGCCGGAGCCCGGATATTTTTCATTTCCATATCGTATTCCGCCTGTTTTTGCATGGCGGCTGCCACCGATGCTTCGGCTTCGGCGACTTTTATTTCCGCTTCAAGATGTCCGACTATGTCATTGGTTTCATCCCATTTCTGATGGGAGATGGCTTCCTGCCGGACCAGGTTCTCCAGTCTTTTTTGTTCGCGTTTGGCGGCTTCCAGCGATACTTTCAACGGTTCGATTTTTTTGATTGCCAGATTGGCTTGAGCTTTATAGTATTCCCAGGAAAGTCTTTCTTTCAGGTCATCCAGTTTACACAAAATCTGACCTTTTTTAACTTTTTCGCCTTCCTCCACCAGCATGTCCCGGAGCACGCCGTCCTTACTGGCGGAGAGCTTGACAATACTGCCTTCAACGTCAACTCTGCCGCGGGCAAACGCCACATAAGGACTTTCCTCGCTTAATTTCTTGCTGTCTTTGGTGACCGGCTTGGAAGTGTACCATTTGTAGCTATAAAATCCGCCGACCGCGATAATTATTGCTATGATAATTATGCTGGACCACATTCGTCTTTTCGTTGATCTTCTCATTCTTTGAAACCTCCGGGTTCGTCTCTGGTTATTATTCCGTCTTCAATTCTGATCACCCTGTCGGCATGAGGCAGCAACCTCGGATCGTGCGACACGGCAAAGATGGTTGTGCCATGGATTCTGGCGGCCTTGTGCAGCAGACTGATGACGATCTGGCCGTTTTCCTTATCCAGCGCGCTGGTCGGTTCGTCGGCAAACAGGAATTCCGGCTTTTTCGCCAGCGCTCTGGCGATGGCGACGCGCTGCTTTTCGCCGCCGGACAACTGCATCGGTTTCAGGTGCATGACTTTCGCCAGCCCGACTTCTTTCAGCACCTCTTCCGCGATGTTTTCAGCTTCCGCGTCTTTTTTGCCGACGTATTTCAGCACAATTAAAATCTGCTCAAGCGCGGTCAAGGAAGCGAACAGGTTGAATCCCTGAAAGATAAAGCCGAAATGATCAAGTCTGAATTTTTCAATCTCACGCGGTTCCAACTGCCAGATATCAGTGTCATTGACATGGACCGTGCCGCTGTCCGGCTCCAGCAGGCCGCTGATTACTGACAGCAAGGTGCTTTTGCCCGAACCGGAAGGGCCCATGATCAGGGTCAGTTTGCCGGGATAAAGATCAAACGTGTTGCCTTTGAGCACATTGTTGACAATCTTGCCGCTGGAGTAGGCGCGTTTAATGTCCCTGATCCTGATGGACGGGATTTCTCCGTTGTTGCTGAAAGGGTTTTCGCTCATCTCAGCAGCTCCGCGGGTTCGGTTTTATACAGCACCATCAGTGACAGCAGGCCGGAGAGCAGCGAGACCAGAATCAGCACTACGGTCGAGATACAAATAAACCAGAGCGGGATGTTGAACGCCAGTTTGTAATATACCGCGATATAAGAAAAAATGAAGGTCATTATCCATGCCAGCACCAGCCCGGCGATGCCGACCCAGAACGCCTGTTCCAGCACCACCAGACACAAGGAGCCCTTGGAAACGCCCAGCGCTCTCAATGCGGCATATTCTTTAAGCGACGCCAGAATCGCGGAACGCAGCGACTGGTTGGTGATGGCAACGCCGATAAAGAGCGCGAGCAGGGACAGAAAGATGAACGTCAGGCTGTTGGGTGATTCGAGCAACTGCCATTTCTGGGACTGCCAGAACAGGCTGTTTTTGCTCCATGCTTTTATTTTATTGTTTTTCCAGGCGGAGTTATTCAGTTCTTCCGCCACGGCATCCGCCATTTGCGGGTTCCGGATCCTGATCATCAGAAACTGCACCCAGGTCCAGGTCGCCAGTTTCTGGAAAGTATACACGGAAGAGAAAACGAACCCGCCGCGGTCATTCTTATAGCCGTCGGTGATGCCGACGATCTTGACCCGCTTATTGCTGAGTTCAGTATAATCCCCGATATTCAGGTTCAGATTCTTCGAGAAGGACCGGTCAATCACCACGCTCATCGGTTCATTCAGCTTTTCCGCAAATTCATCCAGAAACTCCGGCGGCATCAGCAAACACTTGGTTTTATCGGTGTCAACCCCGAAAAGCGGAGCCCAGATCTGTTCGCCGTCATAGGTCTTGCCGTTGCACCAGTAACGCAGAAACGGGCTGACCGATACTATTTCCGGGTGCATGCGCAGGTAGAATTCGTTCTTCGGCTGTACCCCGCCGCTGTTCTCGAAAGAGGTGAGATTATAGGCGGATACCCACAAATCCGCCTGCGAATTGTTTAAAATCGCGGTCATGGACAGGGAGAATCCGAGCATCAATCCGGTCTGGATATAAATCAGCAGCGCGGAGAATCCCAACGCGAAAATGGCGGCCAGGTATCTGCGCCATTCATATATCAGACTTGCACGGGCCAGGGAAATCATATAATCATCCGGTTTTCACTCATTAATTAACATCTATCGTAAACTTCAAATGATACGCCGATTCAGACAATCCATAGACGCCGCATGCAATCGGGATATCGGCAGACACATCCTATTATGATAAGTATAAAACCATGTTTTGTCAACGCGGTTCAATGTAAATCCAGCAAAAAAGAATGAAACTAAAATTTAAAAATTGAAGAAGTCCAACAGCCGTCGTGTCACCAGTTGCTCGATGAATAGTCACCGGCGCGAGGCGCTTTCCTTATTTTTCGATTGTAACGGGGGATATGGCTGGCCAA
>CAIKZE010000194.1 GCA_903831825.1 uncultured Lentisphaeria bacterium
GTTTAAAGATAAAAGTTTAAAGATAAAAGTTTAAAGATAAAAGTTTAAAGATAAAAGTTTAAAGATAAAAGTTTAAAGATAAAAGTTTAAAGATAAAAGTTTAAAGATAAAATTTTTTAAAACCGTTACGAGTCTCTTGTTTTTTGGACAATTGATCCCAAAACATTCTTCAATTCATATGATTCTTTAATTAACCAATCTAATTCCGGATTGTTGGTCTCGTTTTCTCTGATTCCACTTATAATTCTTAACCAATAATTTGATTCACGCATTTCACGAAGAGATATTCTAACTTTATTGGCAAAATCAGCTTTGGATGAACCGGCCTGCGATTCCTCGTAATTAGCCCCGGATGATGTTGAACTTTTTGCAAGTTGATGCTTTATAACTTTATATTCAGTAGAGTCAGGTAACGTTTTGATAAATTTTAAGCACTCTATTGCAAAACAAAAAAGTCGTTTATTTAAATCGTTACTTATACTCTTCATTTATACTTTTATCTTTATACTTTTATCTTTAAACTTTTATCTTTAAACTTTTATCTTTTGTCTTTTCTTCAAACGTTTTCAAAATAGGTATCGCCGTCTTCCGGATTATAAAACTCATTGATCCAAAAAATAGTATAAACCGTGTCATTGCCGGTATTGGTGATGTTGTGAGTGTACCATACCGGCATATCCACATATCCCGGACAAACATCGGCATCAATGTCAAAATTCAGCACTTCATTACCGCCAATCCGTCTGAGTTGCAATCTGGCTTTCCCCTTAATTACCGCAAATCGTTCAAATTTGCGGGTATGATAGTGATTGCCTCGAGTGATTCCGGGATGAGTAGTGGAGAATGAAACCTGACCGCCGGTGTGGTCAAGTTTAATTGTTTCAACAAATGAACCGCGCACATCGGTATTGAGCTTTAGCTGGCGCGGGTAATATTTCTGGTGGTCAATATAGCAGACAAAGGTATTAAACAAGCTTTGTTCAAAACTATCCGCGATATACGGAACAATCCCCATGTCATAATACTGCTCTTTGTATTTCATCAGCAATGCTATAATTTCCGTAACTTTTTTTTCTGCATTGTGGGGAACGTAATATGGGTTATCTGTTATAGTTCCGGCAATTACCGTGAAAATTTCGCGGCATAAATCCCCGACATAGATTAATTTGACGGACGAATCAACCAGCACTTCCGGTATTTCTTCATGGGTGAGCTTGTGGCAAAACGTCGCCACCATGGAATTATAGTTCGGTCGTCCGAAGGGACCGAAAACGTTTGGAATCACTAGTCCGGTAAATTTGCCGCCGGAACGCTCTGCCCATTCATCCAGAAGTCGCCTTCCCTCGCGCTTTGAAGCCCCGTAAAGGTTGTCTTTGTCTTCCTGGGTTGAGGATGAAAACAGTACATGCGGGGTGACGTTTTCCGACTCCATCGCGGCAATAAGTTGCCGTACCAGCCGGACGTTAGTATCATAGATGACCTGCATGTCCGGATGACGGTTCATCGCGGCCAGATGGACAATCACATCGCATTGCCTGACAAAATGCCGCAATGCCGCTTCATCCTGAAAGAATGCGTCATCGCACGGTATCCGTTCGATATCCTTTTGCAGGCCCAGGTAATTATACAAGTGGGATCCGACAAATCCCGGCTGTCCGGTAATGCCAACGCTTATCATTTATATTTCTCCAATGTTAGGAGTTAGGAGTTCTTTTGAGTGACGATATTAATCCGTAGAGCATTTGATCTACTTGCAACAATTTTGAATCTAAAGATAATAAATGCTCTTGATTAATTTAAGCCGAAAAGATATTTCTAACTGGGTATCTAATTCAGAAAGCGAACCTTGGGCAATATGCAGAAAATTCATAAATTCTTTTGTTGTATTTCTAGCCGCCCCTTCGGCAATATTACTGGGAACACTAACAGCGCAACGACGCAGTTGAGAAGTCTAGCCAAATCGTTCATTAGCGGGGAATGTTTCTGAAAGGTTATATACATCTTCAACTATGTCCATGGCTAATTGCCAAACATTCAGTTTTTTATGTGGCTTTATCATATGTTCTCACTCCTCACTCCTCACTCCTCACTCCTCACTTTTTTAGGTCTTTTTTGATAAAATCCAGCGACAGCAGGAGTTGTTTAATGCCTTCCACATCCAAACGGCGAGTGTTGTGCGAATGATATTCTTCCGTAGCACCGATCTGGGCGGAGCCGTCAGTAAAATATAAGTTGTAGTTTAGATCTCTGGTGTCGGCTGGTATTCTGAAATACTCGTCCATGTCAATGGCCTTAGCCATGTCTTCGCGGTTGACCAGCGACTCATACAGTTTTTCCCCGTGTCTGGTACCAATTACTTTGATCTCGCTGTCGGAGCAATAGAGCTCTTTCAGCGCCCGGGCCAGATCGCCGATGGTCGCGGCCGGTGCTTTTTGTACGAAAATATCCCCTTGATGTCCATGTTTGAACGCGAACATCACCAAATCCACCGCGCTTCCCAGCGTCATCATGAAACGGGTCATTTTCGGGTCGGTAACCGTCAGCGGCAGCCCTGCTTTGAACTGTTCTACAAACAGCGGAATCACCGAACCGCGGGATGCCATGACATTCCCGTAGCGGGTGCCGCACATTACAGTACCGCCTTCCGGCTGATTGCGCGATTCGGCGATCATAACTTTTTCCATCACCGCCTTCGACAAGCCCATCGCGTTGATCGGATAAACGGCTTTATCCGTGCTTAGTACCACCACTTTTTTAACTTTGGCGATAATCGCCGCTTCCAGTACATTGGCGGTGCCCAGCACGTTAGTCTTGACCGCCTCCAGCGGGAAGAACTCGCACGACGGCACCTGTTTTAAGGCGGCGGCATGAAAGATGTAATCTACTCCATTGACCACGCCGCACACGCTTTGCCGGTCCCGCACGTCGCCGATATAAAATTTCAATTTCGGATTATTATACTTTTTACGCATGTCATCCTGCTTTTTCTCGTCACGGCTGAAAATCCGGATTTCCTTCAATTCTGAATCCAGAAACCGTTCCAAAACCGCATTGCCGAATGATCCGGTACCGCCAGTAATCAATAGTGTCTTATATTTGAACATAATAAACTCCTTTCGAATATATTTAATTTGTTGAAAATATCCACGTGCTTTCCTATACTTTCCCGGCTTTATTGACCGTTGACATAATTATTTGTAAAATGCTTTCCGCTGTCTTGTCTGCGTTATGCCGCAACTTGGCGATTTCCGTACCCTTGACCGCATATTGAGCTCTGCTTTCATGGTTAAGCATTATTGTCTTCATGGCTTGTTTAATCGCTGATTTTTTATTTGACATGACTGCAATGCCAAGATCGTATTCAGTAATATACTGCATGGATGCCACATTTTTAGGGCCGACTGCGAAAATACATCTGCCGGAGGCCAGATATTCAGGGATTTTAGTTGAAATGGAAAGTCGGGTAATATGCCTGTTTGTTCTATCGAAAGCCTCAACATGCACAAGAATATCGGAGAAAGTTTTTTCACGATTCAGTTCGTCAGTGTTTAGAGCGCCTTTAAATGAACTGAATGGCGGGTTATTCAAAAAAGTCATTTCCTTCTTGTCTGGTTTAACCAGTGAATATATCGCCAGCTCCCCGCTTAACGATTCCTCCTCTTGAAGCTCTTTAAGACATTCGGCAATAAGCGCCAGCACTTTCCACCGGCCTAAGCCTAAATTCCCGGCATATAAAAATTTAATGGTCTTATCTTGCCTGCCGGCATAATGAGGAAGTTTAAGGTCTGGAACCGAATTCATTGCAACAAAATAATTGCCGCCAAACCGCGAGCGGTATTCCGTTGCCATTCTATCCCCAATCGCAATTATACAATCTGAATATGCAACAGCCCATTTATATACGCATTTCAACCGGATATGCTGAACCCAGAAAAATGGGTCTAGTGTGAATTTGCCCGAAACGTAATCATCGGTGGTTTGCATAATCAATGGAATATTTCTACTCAGGCATATCCATTTGACAAGCGAATATGCAAATACTCCGCTTGAAGATTGAAAAAAGACGACTTGCGGCTTAAACTCATCCACAAATGCCATCATGGCACTGGTCCTGCAGCCTGCAATATTCCACAACCAGTCACGTGACAATCTGTAGAGCGGAGAAATATTTTTTCTCATCAGCTTGAGTACCGGACTTTCCGTCACCTTATTTTTGCCGGCTTTTATCTTGTGCAAATCTGACTCGGTAACCTGTCGCCCTTGAATTCGCTTATTGAAAAAAGCTCGTTTTAAAATATCAATGTCAGTTATTTGAAAAAATCTTCTGCACAAGGAAAAATCTGGAACATCAGTAGTTAAATACAACTGGGCTAAATCATCTCTATTCCAATGTCTGAAAAAAGCAGACAGTGTTTTCCCATTGTTCTGAGTATCAGACAGCGCGTTATGAGATATGATCAAAACTCTCGGATGCGTATTGTTCATCATGAATTCACTTTAAACGTGTTTGAGGTTGCTGTTAATGATTGTATTAGTACCAGTCGGGCGCTGACAGGACAGTCTGGTAGGTGCAGAAAGCATCCTGCCAAATCTCAGATTGAAAAAAAGTAATGAAATAATAAAGAGAAAAAAATATCAGGAAGAACAATATAACATTTCGCAAGATAATGCTTTTAATATTGGTCAAAGTAATTGGATATACCGCAATCAACGCCGGCTGAAAGTACATTCCCAGTCTTCCGGATAACATAATCAACATGCCTAAAGGGAGTAAAATAAAGCTGATAATCGCGATTTTGAAGATTAAGGCGTTTTCGTTATTTTGAAATCTTCCGAAATACAATATCAAGATAAATAATGCGGATAAGCAAAGGATGCCTAAGCCTGTCCCGACAACTCCTTCATCAACTTTATAAATGTCATATTTCTCAAAATAGTTGCCGATGAATTGGTTCATATAAGGCGTAATGAATGTTCCAAACATGAATAATGATACAAAAATTGAAAAAGCAATAACTACGGTCGCTTTATTAATAGTCCAATTTAAAACCCCCAATAAATATACAGGAAGCAATACTAAAGCGCTAGAGTGAAAAAGTGAAGCCAGGCCAATGCAGAGCAAGTAACGAATTGCGTTTTTCTTATATATGTAATTCAGGGAAAATATAAACAATAAAATTGCCACATTCTGCCGCATTGCCGAACAGGGGACTAACATGAATACGGGATTGAATATAAATAGAAAAACGGCAAACCAATAATACTTATTTGGAACAAATTTTTTGAAAAAGTTATAATACACCAGGCAGTTAAGTAATGCTAAAATTATCGTCATTCCGAAAAAACCTATGGACTTGCATAGCCAACATAGGAAAACCCACCCGATTTCCATATCCCTGAAATTATCAGAAAAATCAATATTCTCATAGTTGTTTATTTCCCCGAATGCAGCTAGATAGACCGGATAATCATTTCCGTAATCATATCTTAACGCCAGGAAAAGAAAAATCAGCCCGAAAGAAATCTTTAAGCCATGTTTATATTTCCCTGTATCTTCGAGCCATGCAAAAAAGGTTGCCAGAATACCTAAAATTATGACTGCTGTCATAGACTCAGCTTTCTGTAAATATCCAGCGTATGTGCGAGATTGTTTTGACGATTGTGCCGTGATTCAGACGCCTTGATTCCATTGGCTGACAAGCTTAAAGCAAGGTCTGTATCAGTGAATAATTTCCTGATATGCAGCGTCAGCATCTCGACTTCTTCGAAGCGATATAATAATCCTGTTTCACCATGTATAACCATATCAGGGGTTCCGCCGACATAAGAAGCGATAGCAGGCACTCCAAGCAATTGAGCCTCGCCCAGGGAGTTGGGGCTGTTCTCGATACTTGACGGGCAAATAAATAAATGCGCATTCCGGTATTCAACAATCATTTTTTCCGCGGTGAGTGAACCGGTAAATTCCACATGGGCGCTTAAATTCAGTTTTTTAATCAAGCCGCGGATGTATGAGCCATAACCGCTAAACTTGATTTTGGCGATGAGCCCATTGTTATTGATGATGCTTGGACCGGCCACCCTGACTTTGATTTTCGGGAAATCAGCTTTTAATATCGCTACAGCCTTAAGGACTTGATGCAACCCTTTTATAGGATAATTTGCCTGGCTCAAAAAAATTGTGTAATCAGTTTTGTTTTTGATATCCCACTTGGGTGCGGTATAAAAGCCGTCGCGAAGCGTTTCATTGCAAAAGTGATAATTTACGGAAGGATTAATAGTTTTTGTATGAGCCTGGTCCCAGTTTGTCCGCCCAATGACATGGCGCGTTCTCAGCAGATATTCTTTCTCAAAAATCCCGCGTTGTTCGAATTTATTTTTTGCCTGAAATAACGTGTCAAAACGAACAATGTCCCGGAACGTTATGTTCTTTAGAATATCAAAACAGCTTATGCCTGCATAGTAATATCTGGAATACACTCCTACCATGCCTTGTATCGATATAACATAATTTAATAATGGACACGCGCGCATACAGGCCAGTCCATGAATGTATTCAGTGCCGTGTATATGTACGATATCGGGGTTAAACTCCTTACATACTTTATCCCAGACAGGTTCAAGATGTCTCGGGTAGCGCGTACTTGCTTTGGCCGGCAGCAAGTAATAAATTACCCCATCAATTTTAAGGCTTTTAAGCTCCAAGCCGCTATATGTTGTAGCAACACTCAGCTGGATCCCCTGCGCGGCCGCTATCTGTTTGGCTATGTCATACATCCAGCCGCCCACTACAGGCGCAGGTCTGCCTAATGCTTCACTTGGAGCGGGGAAAATAGTATTTGTGATCCAGAGAATATTCATATAATAAATTTCAAAAAAATAATCAGGCGGTTATGCAAAAGTAAAGATTTGCGATTGTAATAGAGCCATTTATTCCTGATACTCTAATTATTGTAAAATTCAATCTTGGTTGCATGGACAATTCTATTTTCCGGCGATGGTATTTTCATATAGTCTCCATAAATTTGCCTTAGATAGGCATCAGGATTATGGGGGCTCTTAAATTTAAATCCTTCAAAATATATTTCATTTAGCGGGAAAACATATCTTTTATCAATGCCTCCAGATGCACCGGTCTGACCTATTTCTAAAGCCAGGAACAACTTATTGAATGGTAGTGTCATGGAAATTCCCCTGGCAAGAAAAATAAAGCACTCCGATAGAAAAATTCTCAGGCTATTAATTAACCTTTGATAATTTTTTTCTCTTTTATCTTTG
The DNA here is from genome assembly GCA_903831825.1 of uncultured Lentisphaeria bacterium. Lineage (GTDB taxonomy): Bacteria > Verrucomicrobiota > Lentisphaeria > Victivallales > Victivallaceae > CAIPAT01. The sequence continues at coordinate 7,279 of CAIKZE010000194.1, forward strand.
AATGTGCTTAATTTGGAATAGAGAACAGCTCCCCCCAATAACCTGTCAGCTATTTTCTTTAGAAATATGGTGGAATATTCCCGGTAGAAAATATCAATAAAAATTCCTTTTTCTTTAAAATCAATCGAGCTTTTTTCCTGTATGAAAGATTTGCGGTCCCTTACTTTTGCATATCTGAAGCAATAATGCTTTTCATTCCCTTCATACTGCAATGTCATCGAAGGCGGTAATTCCCGTTCCAGAAGCGTTAATAGTTTTTTATAATTTTTACGTTCAACTTCAATATCTAAATCATCGTCCCACGGGATAAAGCCTTTATGCCGGACTGCTCCTAATAATGTTCCGAAAGATAGCCAGTAAGGAATATTGTTTTGATCACAAATCTTAGCTACTTCTATAAGGATATCAAGCATTTTTAGTTGTGCTTTGCGCAGATCAGAACTTTCCGGATTGTATATAGACAAATCTTCCATTTTACAGCCATTAATTAAGGGGTTATATTTCAGTTCATTTCTGAACTGAGAAACTTGAAATTTAGAAACTAACGGTAATCATATCCTCCATCAACTGATATTGTCGCTCCATTTATATAATCATTTTCCAGGAGCATCATACATGCAATAGAAACCTCTTCTACTGTTGCAAATCTTCTTAATGCCGTTTTGTTATATATATTATTCCTGATTGTGGAAGGTTTATCTTTCTGCCATTCTGTTTCAACAAATCCAGGCGCAATAATATTTACGGTTGCTTCTCTCTCGCTAAATTCCTTTACCAAATTTTGGGCGAGGGCATGCATTGCTGCTTTTGATACCCCATAAGCTAGTGATGTTGCATGTGGAACTTTGCCTAATAAAGATCCTATAAAAATAATCTTTGATTTCTTCTGAATTATCGTATTCAAGTCGCGAATCAGATAGAAGTGCGAATTGATGTTAACCATAAAAACATTTTCCCATTCGTGATTGGTAATGGCATCAAAACTTTTCTTTATAGTTGTACCTGTATTGCATATAATACAATCGATTCTTTTTGTTTTATTTCTAATGAAATGAACAAATGATTTCATATCACTTTTTTTCGATTGGTCTATTTTTATAACTTCAAATTGATTTGAATATTTTGAAAAATCAGTTTTGGCAATTTCCGCACTTTGGTCATCATGGGCATAATTGGTAATTACAAAATATCCTTTGCGCAACAGATCTATACAGATTTGCTTCCCAATACCTTTAGTTCCTCCTGTAACAATAGCATACATGATTGATAAGCCCTTATTTAAGATCAAAAATGAATAATTTTAATTTAATAGTTTCTTTTTGAAAATATTTCTTTGCTCGTTATTAAATCATCCACAGTATCAATTTCTGCCCAATTATATTCTGCTATATCAATGAATCCAAGCTTAAAATCATTTTTGAAAATTAATTGTACAAGAGCATTTTCGTACCATTGATCATAATTTTGGTCATGGATCATATATTCTACTTCTTGCCGAAGAATTTCTGCTGATGAACTATCTAGTTTTGTTATTCCTGCATATTCACCATAATAATTTGTAAGTTCTTTGCTCATAACCACAACAATATCGTCTTTTACCTGAACATTATAGTCCCCATTTTGTTTTATAGAACTGTCTAAGAGGATTTTCGCGCCCGCAAGCTTTTGTACAATTACATTACGAATCAATTTCTCTTCGGCAACAATATCCGCATTCAAAATAGTAATATCCCCGGTCAGATATTCCTTTGCAAACCATAACGAGGCAATACTATTGGTTATCTCGTAAAAGGGATTATAAACAAATACGACATCTTTAAGATGCTCCTCAATTTCTTTACGCATAAAACCTGTAACAACAATAAATTCAGCACTGGGGTCACAGAGTCGGATATTTGCTATCATAGTTTGAATAACCGACTTATCAGCCTCAAGATTATACATGCATTTTGGACATTTTTTTGTCAATGGATGTAAACGTGTTCCCTTGCCGGCTGCCAATATAATATACCTCATAAATTTACCCTCCAGGTTACCATAATAATAATCCTATTCTTAAAATTTCTTTTTCAATTGAGAAAGAAATATCAACTCCAATATTTTGCATTGTTTTTATTACATTTACTCCCAGAGCTTCAAATGGTATTCGTGCCATATCGGGATTGTTACATCTCTCTTTCCCGCAACCAGTTTTACATAATTTGCATGATCCTCCAATAAAAGACAATGTCATAACTTCCCCTTTTTCCCAGAGACATTTTTCTGCTTTCAGCATTGATCTATGGAGCTCATTAGTTGAGTTAATACGAATAGCATCTATATCAGAAGATTCATCTATTTCCCAATGTTTAATTATTACTGCCATATTATCGTATTCCTGTAATAATTTTTTATAATTTAAATCAGGAATTTTAGGGGGACATGTCCAATTTACGTTGTGTCTTTTACAATGATAACATTTTAATTTGACCCGTTCTTCAAAAACAATTTTATCAAAATCTATTGGATAAACAACCAATGAAGGGTTGATTTTATTCAATATTTCTTTGATCTCATTATAATTCAACATTTTTTAAACTCCATTTCTTTTTGTATTCCATTTGTTTTTTATCGGAGAGAGGTTAATTCTCCATCGCTTACGGCGAATCCGCGCAAAACCATTTTGGCGGCCGCGGCAGGAGTGCAAGTTCGTCCGTAATACCTTGTATCTTGCTGCATCGAGGATAGAAAGAATCTGAATCATTGTATCCGAAATAATCTTTTCTTGAAAAAGTATTTAATTTTCCTTTTTATAGAATTAAACCACAGAATATAATTTACATATAATTTCACCAGGGGGATTGCGCCAATTAGTTCTTTCTCTTTTTTTTCCAGACCAACGAGATACATTGCAATTAAAAACCAAATTATAGAAAATGCAGACAACAGAATAAATCGCGCCAACCCGTCCTGAAATAAATTCTGTATTAAAAAAAGTGGCGATACACATGCTGAAACGTAAAGTATCTTTAAATAGAATACTCCCATAAAATTTTTCACATTGAAATTAATAAGCTTTTTCAGCAGCACCAGGCATATTACAAAATTCATTAAAGTAGTGACAATATATACTGCGAAAATTGTGAACGGCGGATAGCCGAATTTGAATAAAATATATGAAACCGGAAGACTTAGCAGAGATGTGGCGCTGCCGAGTATCTGGAAAACTTTTATTTTCCCGGTTGCGTGAATCACGGGAGGGAGTCCGGAGCTGATATTTGCCAGCAATGCATTTACTACTAATAACTTACAAAAAATGCCAGTATATTGAGGCACTGTTCCCAGCCATAATTTTAAAATAAAATCTGTTTCTAAAAGAATTGGCAATGCCGGTAACATCATCAGGAAAAAGGAGTATTTACAGGTGTAACAGGCTAGCTGAAATGTTCTGTTTAAATTGTTGCTGCTGTAACTCTTCGTAATTTGCGGTATGGCTGCCTGCCCGAGACTGCGCGCGAACATTATAATAAGACAATTTACCTGATTGGCAATCCCGTATGACGTATTCAGTATTGTTCCGAAAAATGAATTTATGATTAACGCGGTTCCTTGCGTCTGCCCGATATTGGCTCCGGCCCCCAGCATTATCCAGCCGGAAAAACCTATCATCCCCTTATATTTGTTTATATCCCGTTGCAAGTTCCAGCGGACAGTAGCCGCATATTTTTTACGGCAATACAATATATACATAATAGCCGGAATCGCTGTCGCGCCTGCCATTAATACAGAATATAATCTCAGCCTATTGCCTAAATAATAAATTAGTATAATTGCGGCAATCAGCCTTGGCAATACTGAAATCACTTCTATCGAAGCGAGTGTTGAAAAATTTTCATGTGCGGTAAGCAGTCCTTGAAAAGGAATGCTGAATATTGAAAAAACGGCGGCTAAGACAGAAAAACGAAATACAAACATGGCGTCATCAATACTGCCTTTAGGCACATTAAGATAATGATGAATATAAAAACTACCCGCGGTTTCTGCAAAAAGAACAACTACTAATGCCAGACAAGCGTGTATAAGTAAACTTGTGTTGAATACCTCGTTGATACTTTTCTGGTTCTCTTGTCCCAGCTCAAACGCAATGTAGCGGAATGATGTTGAAACCATGGTGACGTTCAAAATATTCAACATAATGACAATGCCGCCGACCACACTATACAGTCCGAAATCCTCCGCGCCTAAACTTTGAAGTACAATGCGTGATATAAACAGGCTTGCTATTGAAGTTATCAATAGCCGTATATATAAAATCCCGCTGTTTTTTAATATTCTGAAATTATCGCTCACTTAATCTAATGCTTTCCTGGCTTTGAACATTTTTTCAATAAAACGTCGTTGTCGCCTGATATGCCGGCACCGTGTGTAAAGTTTGTAATAATACTTTCTGCCGGTCTATTGATGGGCTGATGCGTCGATTATGGACGGAAGCAACTTGAGTGTACCGAATTTTTTCGGGCTGGGGCTGCCCTGGCCGGTTACCGGCAACTGGGAAACGCCATCCCGGTTTGGCCTGTTTCTCGAAAAAAGGATCCCCATATTTTTGTCTTGCAGTTGGCTGATATTCAAATCTTTCCATGGGATTGCCATTTCCATGGTCCAGCCGTCCGCATCGAAGTTGACCGCACTTTTGACCGCCACATTGAATTTCTTGTTATTACGGCACTCGCCATATATCACATTCTTCGGATTGATTCTAATGTGATAATCATTTTTCAAGTCGTAGTCGGTATCCAGGAATAATTCGATATAGTCATTATCCCATAGCGGAGAATCGGCGTTCGCTTGAGCTACGATTTTTGATTTGTCCGGCTCGTAGCATTTCACCGCCCAGTAAAGAAAATTTTTGTCATAAGCCAGCCATGTTTTGGTTTCGGCTTTCGATATATTGAGATCAGCGTAATTCCGGAATGTTCCATATACCGGCACCTGCCAGCATTTATCATCCAATTTCCCGTCAATGACTGGCGGTTCCATGATATATGGTACTGTGGAGATAAAATTATCGATCAGAAAAAGCGAGGTCGGAATCTGGGATTTGAACTTACTGCGCCCGGTTATTGCAAATTCACATTGGGCAGCAGGTACCGGAATGATTGTTTCGGCTCGGCCTTTTACCGGTAACGTAGCCTCCCCCCCTGGCGCGATTTCTCCGGAGAATGCCGGAGTTGAAAAACTCCAGTTGTCATTTCCGGAAAATTTGACTTTGTATTTCAGAGAGGTTTTGCCCGGATTCTTTATTGTAATCGGCAAATAAAAGTTTTTGTTGTTGTAAACAATTTTATTCCGGTCGGAGCTGATATTTCTGATTAACTTCTCCATCTCTTCGGTGAATATATCCTCATCCTTGACTCCGTTAAGCATGACATTAGCCAGTATGGGACGCCGGTCCCCGACCACCGAAACCCACATGAAATGGTCGAAGGTGCCATATTCCGCGCCACTAGCGATGAGTCCGCCGGTGGTTGCCAGACGAATATAGCGCTGGTTGTTTCTTTCGCTTTTTCTATATTGATGTAAATGGCCGGCGAAAACCGTATGATTTCTTTTGCTTAATTCTTTGAAAAATCTCTCCACATCTTTGTCTTTAGGGAATTCCCATAGCGGGTAGTGCATGAAAACAAACGTCTCTCTTACATCCGGGTGCTGGTTCAACACTTTTATTGCCCAGTCAACTTGTTGCTGTCCGAGGCTGTCTTCTGCGGTTTCGTGCGAATGGAGAATTAAGAAGAGAACGTTTTTATAGACAAAATGATAGTAAGCAGGCCCCAGTAATTCACCCCATATCTTGCGCGTTTCCGGGTACATTGAAATACAACTGCCAGGAGCGATATCGTGATTGCCGGGAGTGTAAAAAAAGCGCATGTCCAATTGCTGGACGAGCGAGTTTAAATTTTTCCACTCTTTGAGCAGTTCCGGCCGGTCGTTGGTATAACCTTGAATGAGGTCTCCGATACAAATCACAAAATCCGGCTGCAATAAATTTACTTCCTTTATCGCTTCCTCAAAAACATCCGGACGGACTCCGCCGGTACGGTCGGATATAATGGCAAAATGGAAATTGTCCTGTGCATCGTACAGGGGCTTTTTCGTCCATGGGGTTACCCATGTTTTAAATTCGTGCTGAAAATCATTTTTCGGTGCATTTTCTTTGCCGTCAAAAGTCCATGTTTTAAATTCGTGTTGAGAATCATTTTCCTGGGCTCTGCCGGTATCGGGTGGCAACAGTATTAAACAACCGAGCAGCAACTTGGCGCAAATTATGATAAAAACTTTTGTTGCAGCGTTCTTTGGATAATTATCCGCAGGCTGGTTTGTCTGTAATTTATGCGGCACGGTAAACCGCGAGACGGCCATGCCGTCGGTACGATTGGTATATATCATTTAAATTTTCCTTGATATCAGCCTGAATAACCTGTAAAAATTCAGGCAAAGCTTGTTTTTTACTATTAATTATTTACTTGAGAGTACCGAGTTCTCAACAGTCAAGAACCATTCTCTTTGTCAGTTAAATTAGCCAGCTCCAGCGAATAATCAATCAAGGTTTTGCACAATTCCTGAAATTCCCGATAGTTTTGCAATGCCTGCCGTACGCTTTCA
>CAIKZE010000195.1 GCA_903831825.1 uncultured Lentisphaeria bacterium
AGAGCCCACCGGGCGCAGGCGTAAGCCGCGTCGCAATGCAAACCCCTCCCGTAGCAAGACCAAATAGGGGATGATGCTGCTGCTCGCAGCGCTATGAATCCCGGGTACTGGTCGCTTAGATAGATGATTGCCGTCTTTCAGTAATGAAGGTACAGAATCCGGCTTATTCTGCAGTCACGCTTTAATTTTTAAAGGTAAAAAGCGAAAGGAACGCTTGATGATGAATGTGGAGAAAATCAAAGCCGCAGTCAGAAATGTACCTGATTTCCCCAAACCGGGCATCATTTATAAGGATATTACCCCCTTATTGCAAGATGGCGCAATTTTCTCAGAACTCATCAATTACCTGGCGCAACCTTACCGGAATAACGTTCCCAAATACGTCGCGGGGATTGAATCGCGCGGTTTTATTTTCGGTTCGGCCCTGGCGGTGGAACTTGGCTGCGGCTTCATTCCTGTCCGCAAAGCCGGAAAGCTGCCCTATAAGACAATCCGCCAGTCTTATTCGCTTGAATATGGCGAAGCCACCATCGAAATTCATGAGGATGCCGCGGCTCCGGGAGATAAAGTTGTGCTGATTGACGACTTGCTGGCCACCGGCGGCACCGCCCAGGCCGCAGTATCGCTTCTGGAAAAACTCCATGTCGAAATAATCGGCATCGAATTTATCATAGAACTTGCCTTTTTAAACGGCAGAAAAGTGTTGAACCCGTATCCGCTGAGATCGCTGATCATTGACAAATAAGAAACTGGAAATCATATAATGGCTAAATATGCAATTTTGAGTGATATTCACGCTAACACCGAGGCGCTGACAGTGGTTCTGGCTAAATGCCAGGAACTTCAAATTGATAAATACATCTGCCTGGGTGACGTCGTCGGATATAACGCCGAGCCCCGTGAATGCCTGGAAATAATCCGATCACTTCCGCTGGTGGCAATCGTCAAGGGCAATCATGATGATTATGCATCCAACAGCGATGATGAGATGGAAGGGTTCAACCCGCATGCCAAGAAAGCGGTGATCTGGACGAAAGAGCAGTTAACCGAGGAAGAACAGCACTGGTTAGCCGGCATGCCATACCGGGCCACGGTTCAGGGAACAAATATCACGATAGTTCACGCCACGCTTGATTCGCCTGAAAACTGGGGTTACATCTTTGACGCCCATCACGCCGCGGACAATTTTACTTATCAGTTCACCCAGCTCTGCTTTTGCGGACATTCCCATGTTCCAATCGCGTTCTGCAAAAAGCCGATCTCATCAATGTCGGAAAAACCGATTGAGGAAATACAGGGATGGGCATACAAATTTGAAGAAGGACTTTTCCCGAAAGATGTCACGGAAGCGGATTTCCTGCCGGTGGAACTGAAAACCGGCTTTAAATATCTGTTTAACGTCGGCAGCGTGGGACAACCGAGAAACCGTGACCCCAGAGCTTCATTCGCGGTTTATGACACCGATGAGAAAACCGTCACCAGGCATCGGCTGCCTTACGATATTGCATCAGCGCAAGCAAAAATTATCGCTGCCGGCCTGCCGGAACGCCTTGCGTTAAGACTGGAAACCGGGAACTGATTTTACTGACAAATCCGATCTTTTTTGCTGACACCCCCGATAAAGGGAACTTTCAATGAAATCCGGTAATAAATTTAAAGTTTTAATCGTCAAACCAAGCAGTCTTGGCGACATCTTCCATGTATTTCCGGCAATTGCAATCCTGACCGCCGCGCACCCTGATGCGGAAATAGACTGGATGGTAAATCCGGCTTTCGCCGATGTGCTTAAATACTGCCCGAACATCCGCCGTATCATCTTATTCAGACGCAAAGAACTCGGTTCCTTGAAAACTTTTTTCCCGCATTTTTTTAAATTGTTTTCCGAATTAAGACGGGAACGCTATGATCTGGTAATAGATTTTCAGGGTCTGTTCCGCAGCGCCTTTTTCGCACGGCTGGCCAGATACCGCCAGCTGGCGGGGTTCGCTTCTCCGAAAGAAGCGGCGGCAAAGTTTTTCTACACCAGAAAAACTATTATTCCGGATTCAGCGCTCCATGCGGTAGACAAAAACATCAGCATGATGCGGCAGTTGCTGAATTCTGCAAACACTGTTGCCGCTCCTTTTCCGGATCCAGTCAAGGAGTTTTCTGAAAAAGCGGAAAAACTGCTGCGCGAGTCCGGCGTAGTTTCATCTGACCGGGTTGTCGGAATCATCCCTGGAGCACGCTGGCAAAGCAAATGCTGGCCTCCTGCTTTTTTCGGGAAAGTCATCTCCGAGGTCAACCAGTTGCAACCGGATTTTAAGTTCCTTATTCTTGGTTCTGAAGCAGACAGCAGCGCCTCATCTGAAATCATTAAGTCGGCGGCAAATGCGAAGGTTATATCCCTGACCGGCAAAACCGGCATCGGCGAGCTGATCGAAATAATCCGCCGATGTGAATTCATTATCAGCAACGACAGCGGTCCTGTTCACATTGCCGCCGTCATGGATAAAACGGTATTCGCATTCTTCGGCCCCACTGATCCCGCTAAAACCGGACCTTATGGGAACAAACACTACATTTTTCAAGCGGATTTGCCATGCATAAAATGTCTCAAACGAAAATGCCCGTTAGGAACTTTTGAATGTCATAAACTGGAATTTGACAAAATTATCGCTAAATTAAAACATTTCATCAACAATGGAGCCTAAATGAAAATGTCCGTTAAAATCCTATTATGCCTGATTGCAGGAATCTTTTTCGTTCTGCCTTCAGCCGTAAACGCCCAAATCGCCATTGACCTTTCAATGAACCGTCAGAATTACATTCAGTTTGAAAAGATTTTTGCCAAAGTCATTATGCGCAACGACAGCGGACACGCAATCGCGTTCGGGCATGATGAAAAACTTCAGGGAGAGCTGCTTTTTGAAATCCACGATTCCCAGAATATTCCAGTGACAAAAATGACTCAGGCAACCCCGCCAATCGTCGGTACCATTCTCCGGGCCGGCGAAACCAAGGAATTTATTGTTCCGGTGACCCGTTATTACAATTTAAACACTCCCGGCAAATATAAAATAATGGCATACGTAACCCATGCTCTATTTAAAGAAGAATACCGTTCAAACGATTGCTTTGTCAATATTTCAGAAGGCCATTTGCTATGGTCGCGAAGTGTTGGCATTCCTGAATTCATGAACCCTGATGCGAAGTCTAAAGGCGATTCCGGGGACAAAGACAATTCAAAAAAGATCGGCACTCGTCTTTTCAATATCAAAACTATTTATGAAGGCTCCAAAAGAGTTTACTATCTAGTGATAGAAGACGATAAAACAGTATTTTCGATTAAGCGCATCGGGGTTGAGTTAGGCGAAGAACAGCCTCAATTTGACACGGATAATTTCAGCCGCCTCCATATTCTGCTGCCATTGTCGCCGCATATTTTCAGTTACTTCGTATTCGATATCAAAGGAGCGCTTGAAAAGCGGGAAGTGTATAAGAAGACCAATACAATACCTACGCTCGTCACCGATCCTAAAAACGGCAGCATAATTCTCGCCGGCGGCGAACTCGCCAAGCAGGGGGTTGATTATAAAGACAGTACTGAAGAAAAGCCGGAAAAGCCGGAAAAACCGGAAGAGCCGAAATAACAGAATTCAAATATAAGGATTGCCGCTATGCTTGACCCTGTAAGCTGGATATGCCAGGATGGCAGATGTGTCAGGGAGTTTTCCACTGACCTGTGTGGAATTCCGGGGAAACTGCGGTTGATAGATCAGACCAGACTCCCAATGGAACTCACCTACATCGAGACTGACGACCTGGAAGAAATCTATTCCTGTATCAAGCGTCTTGTGGTCAGGGGAGCTCCGGCCATCGGCTGTGCCGCCGCACTCGGCATGGCGGCGGTCATCAGAAAACAGACTTTTGCCACACCGGAAGAATTCATCGGCACAGTCAATGAAGCCGCCATCCGCCTGGCCGAATCAAGACCGACGGCAGTCAACCTTTGCTGGGCTCTCGACCGGTGCGTAAATCGCATCGCCGCTGAATCCTTTCACTCAAAGAATGTCTGTAAATTGAAAGACGTCCTGCTGGAAGAGGCTTTAAATATTCTGGCGGAAGATATCCAAATGTGCCGTTCAATCGGCAGACACGGCATGGCGCTGCTGAAAGAAGGCATGGGCGTACTGACGCACTGCAACGCCGGGGCGCTCGCTACCGGCGATTACGGAACCGCTCTCGCCCCGATATACTCGGCGCAGGAAAACGGCATCCGGGTTAAAGTGTTTTCCGATGAAACCCGTCCGTTGCTGCAAGGTTCCCGGCTGACCGCCTGGGAACTCGTTCAGGCAGGCGCGGACGTCACCACCATCTGCGACAATATGGCGGCACAGGTCATGAAAGAAGGCCGGGTCAATCTGGTTATTGTCGGCGCGGACCGCATCGCCGCCAACGGTGATACCGCCAATAAAATAGGCACTTACGGCGTCGCCATTCTGGCCAAATTCCACAATATTCCGTTTTATGTCGCCGCGCCCTATTCAACCATTGACATCACCCTGCCTGACGGCAGCGGCATTCCCATTGAACAGCGTTCTCCTGATGAAGTGCGCAACGGCTTCGGCCGCCAGACTGCTCCTTCTGAAGTTAAAATTTACAATCCGGCATTCGATGTCACTCCCAACAATTTAATCACCGGCATCATCACAGAAAAAGGTATTTTAACCCCGCCGTTCAAAGATAAAATAGCCAGCCTGATAACCCCCGGAGGCCAAGCATGAACAGTATCAAGTATTCAATCGTCATCCCGACTCTGAACGAAAGAGAAAACATCGTTCCGCTGATCAAACGCATCGAAGACTGCGGTTTGCAGAATTTCGAAATTCTGGTCGTTGACGAAAACTCGCCGGACGGTACTTGTCAGGCGGTCAGCGATTACGGCAAGGACAAAAACAATATCCGGGGCATCCTCAATGACGGCATTCCCGGCTTAAGCCCCAGCATCGTCAAGGGATTTGAAACGGCCTCCGGCGAATTTCTATGCTGCATGGACGGTGATATGCAGCATGATGTCAAAGACCTCCCCGCGATTTTCAAAAGTTTGGAAAATAACGATTTTGTGATCGGTTCCAGATATGTCGAAGGCGGCGGCTTTGCCGAAAAATGGAGTCTTTCCCGCGTTATCATCAGCCGTTCCGCAGCCATGATGACCAAAATTTTTCTCCAGGTCACGGTCAAAGATCCCATGTCCGGTTTTTTTGCCGTCAGAAAAACCGCCTTTAACGAAATCAAATCAAAACTCAGTCCCCGCGGCTTCAAAATCATGTTGGAAATGCTTTATCTGCTGACCCATACCGGCAAACCATGCCGTGTAACCGAGTGCGGCATCACTTTCAATAAACGGATTCACGGTCAGAGCAAACTGAACATGAAAGTAATCCTCGATTTTCTCCGCATGTTGTGGAAGCTTCCGCGTCAAACAAAAAAATAAATCCGGCTTTTATTCGACGCGGATGGCAGACGGCAATACCGGAACATCACCCGGAAAATGCCTCATATTGGAGCAATTGTCCGTCAGCTCAAAGAAGTTATCAGTTCATTGACGCGGATCAGTTTCTGCTTCAACTCTTCGCAATGTGTCTGGGCTTCGCGGACTACATTTTCCGGCGCTTTGTCAACGAAACTCTTATTATTGAGTTTGGACTCGGAACCTTTAATCCAGCCTTCAAGCTGCTTTTGCTGTTCATTAAGCTTCTTAAGTTCAGCTTCGATGTCAATCAGCCCTTTAAGCGGCAGATAAATTATGCCGGTATTTGACATCTGTGATGGTGCGGCGCCGTCAGCGGCGTTGTAGTCATCCTGTGAAATAATTACCTCGTCGGCGTTCAGCAGGAATTTGACTGATTCCATCTCAGATTTCAGGAAAGATTCGTTTGCCGCGCTGAATGCTTTGATGTAATATGAAGCTTTTTTGCCGGCCGGAATATTGTAATTAACCTTCAGCGCGCGTCCGGAACGGATAAGCTGGAATTTGCCGTCAACCATATTCAGCAGTTCGACGTTTTTATCCATGATGCACTGTATTTTCTTTTCCGCAAGCGGTTGCGGGAAAGTTTCATACATAATCGTCTGATCGTCTCCGAGGAATCCCATCTGATGGGCAAGTTCTTCCGTAATGAACGGCATAAACGGATGCAGCAGACGCAGGATTTTAAATAACACGAAGTCGAGCACGGCAATCGCCTGAGCCTTGGCTTCGCCGCCCTGACGGAGTCCGATTTTCGATGATTCGATGAACCAGTCGCAGAAAGTACTCCAAACCACTTCATAAGTTTCGTGAACCGCAAAATGGAAACGGTATTCTTTAAGTGCGGTATTTGCCATGGCTACAGCTTCATCCAGTTTGAAGAGCATCCATTTCTCGTCCGGAGTAAGTTTTGACTGGTCAATGCCGGACAATTCGCGAAAACCGGCGGTGACCGGCCCCTGCATCTGGCGGAAACGGCAGGCATTCCACAGTTTATTCGCGAAGTTTCTGCCGATTTCGCATTTATCGTTGCTGTAACGAATGTCCATGCCGACCGGCGCGATATAAATGATGGAGAAGCGCAACGCGTCAGCGCCGTAAGTGTCTATCACATCCAGCGGGTCCGGCGAATTGCCGAGCGACTTGCTCAATTTACGGCCGAGATCATCGCGGATAATGCTGGTGAAATAAACATTTCTGAACGGCAGTTCATCCATAAACTCATAACCGGCCATAATCATTCTGGCAACCCAGAAGAAAATGATATCCGGTCCGGTAACCAGATCGCATGTCGGATAGAAATACTTGAGTTCCTCCGTCTGTTCCGGCCACCCCATGATGGAGAAAGGCCAGAGCCAGGAACTGAACCAGGTGTCGAGCACGTCTTCTTCCTGACGCCATGGACCGCCGTCTTTGGGGCCTTCCATGCCGACGTAGATTTCGCCGGTGGTATCGTTATACCATGCCGGAATGCGGTGTCCCCACCATATCTGACGGCTGATACACCAGTCCTTGATGTTTTCCATCCAGTGAAAATAGGTCTTGGCCCAGCGGTCCGGATAAAATTTGATATCGCCGGAACGCACCGCCTCGATTGCCGGTTTCGCCAGTTCGTCCATCTTGACAAACCACTGTTCGCTGACCAGAGTTTCAATCGGCACATCGCCGCGCTCGGAATATCCGACATTGTGAATAATGTCCTCGACTTGAACCATGAGCCCTGCGGCTTCGAGGTCATGCAGCACTCTCTTGCGGCATTCGTAGCGGTCAAGCCCGGCATAATCACGCCCTGCCCGCTCATTCATCGTGGCGTCTTTATTCATAATATTGATGAATTCCAGCTTGGCCCGGGTGCCGACTTCAAAGTCGTTCGGGTCATGGGCCGGAGTAATCTTTACGCAGCCTGTTCCCTTGGCCGGGTCGGCATGCTCATCACCGATAATCGGAATCTTTCTGCCGGCAAGCGGCAGATCAACGGTTTTACCGATCAAGTGTTTATAGCGGGGGTCTTCCGGATGTACCGCCACGGCGGTATCGCCCAGCATGGTTTCCGGACGGGTAGTGGCGATTACCATATGGCCGGAACCGTCAGACAACGGATATTTATAATGATAAAACTTGCCTTTTACTTCCTTATAGATAACTTCTTCATCGGAAAGCGCTGTCTTGGAGACCGGACACCAGTTAATCATGCGGCGTCCGCGGTAGATATAACCCTTCTCATACAGGGTGACAAAGACTTTGCGGACTGCATCGCTCAAGCCCTCGTCCAGAGTGAAACGTTCGCGTTCCCAGTCGCAGGACGAGCCCAGGCGGCGAAGCTGCCGGATAATCGTACCGCCGTATTTTTCGCGCCATTCCCAGACTCTGCGCATAAATTCTTCACGTCCAAGTTCTTCGCGTCCGGTATTTTCTTTTTCCCGCAAGTAGCGCTCAACGCGGCTTTCGGTGGCAATGCCGGCATGGTCGGTACCGGGAAACCAGCTTACTTCATGTCCAAGCATCCGGTGCCAGCGGGCCAGAATGTCCTGCAGCGTATTATTCAACACATGGCCCAGCGTCAAGATTCCGGTAATGTTCGGCGGGGGAATAACTATTGAATACGGTTTTTTTCCCGAATTCGGTTTACCGTGAAAATATTTGCGTTCCTCCCAGAGCGGATACCACTTCTTTTCTACTTCCGCCGATTCATAAGCTTTCGGCATTTCCTTATTGTCGCTCATAACACTCTCCTGCATTTCCATTATTTTACAGTCCTGACCGCAACGCGCAGCATCTGCAAAGACTAGCTATTAAACACAAAGACTTATAGTCTCCAATACTTATACATACGAAAAAATGTAAAATAGCACACTTTTCTGTTTTTTGAAATACAAACACTGTAATTTTAGGGAGAAGATATTCTTTATGATTTATTTCACGGCAGATTTGAAATAAACAGCCTTGATAGGCTATATTTAATAAAAGGTTGCAGCATTGCGTTTAACGAAAGGAAATAATAGATAAAATGGTGAAAACATTTCGATATGACACTTCCAAACAATGGTACAAGGGCAACACCCATATCCATAGCATTGCATCTGACGGCGGTAAAAGTTTCAAGGAACTGGCGGAATTATATAGCTCCGCCGGCTATAACTTTCTCTTCCGCACCGATCACTGGATAAACTCAAATGCAGAAAATGACATGGAGCAATATCCGCTGCTTTGGCTTGACGGCATGGAACTCGACGGTCAGGACCATACCGGAGCGTATTTCCACGTGGTATGTCTTGGCCGGCTTACCGGCATCCGCAATGAAGCCGGCTTTGAGGCCGGGTTGCATTCAGCGCAACAGCAGGGCGCGCTTATCATCCTTGCTCATCCGCACTGGAGCGGCAACTCTCTGGAAGACTGCGTACGATGGCCTTTTAACGGGGTGGAAGTATACAACCATGTCTGCCACTGGCTGAACGGCAAAAGCAACGGCCTGGTCCACTGGGATGCGGCATTGAATCACAATCCGGATGTCTTAGCATTTTCGGCAGATGACACTCATCTCCGACCGGGACATCCGGGATGGAACGGCGGCTGGATCATGGTCAATGCCGGAGAATGCACCATGCCGGCGATCATCGCTGCAATCCGCGGCGGTAATTTTTATTCAAGCTGCGGCCCGGAAATACAATCCATGAGATTCGATGGGGACGAACTGCACATAACAACTTCTCCTGTCCGGTTTGCGAGAATTGTCGGCCCTGGTTTCCGCGGCGACAGAAAAGGTTCTTTCGACGGACACCTTATCACAAATTTCAGTTTCCCCGTCCTGACCGAGTGGCAATATACTTACCTGGAAATCGAAGACGAGCAAGGACGACGTGCATGGACAAACAATCTGCTCAAATAGCGACTTATCTCCGGCTACTCTTCAGAATGGTTATCGTTGTTTACGCGTTTATCATAGAATTTAGGACTTGCGTCGCGGGAATAAAACGGATAGCGCTTTCTCTGTTCCGGAGTAGCATCCTCCGGGATGTGCTGGAAACGCTTGTAAAGCCACAAATACTGTTCCGGAAATTTGCGGATATATTTTTCCGAAATGTCAATAAGTTCCTGGATAATCTCGTGGTCGCTGACATATTCATCAAGCGTTTTGGACAGTGATTCGCAATGGGCGGTCAGCCTGCCGTTGATCCGGACAACGGTGCCGTACAAAGGAACTGCCGGTATGTTGTTGGCTTTGGCATATCGCCAGAGGGTCGCCGGGGCTTTGCTGGACGGGACAGGCAAGCCGAAGAAATTGACGAAGATGCCGCCATCCCTGATACGGGTATTCTGGTCAATCAGCGTGCCGATAGTCAGCCCTTCATGGAGTGCTTTGATAGTTTCTTTCACTGCGCCTTTAGAGAAGATTATCCGGAGCCCTTGTATTTCGCGACATTTTTTGTTAAGCAGATTATTCAGGTACGGGTTTCTGGTCACTTTGGCGATAGCCGCCATTTTGATATTGCAGGTATGAGTGGCAATAACCGCGGATGCTTCCCAGCTTCCCAGATGAGGATTGACAAAAATTATCCGTTCGTCATTGCTGGTGTGGGATTTAAGTTTTTTAACAGTTTCATCCGAAATGTAAGTCCATCGCTCGATGCGTTTGCCGACGCCGGTCATCCAGCCGAATTCGAACATGTTCATTACGAGATTGTACAGGCTTTTCCTGGCAACCCGCCTGACTTCGTTTTCCGGGAATTCCGGAAATGCGGTGCGGACATTGGCCGTAACCAGTTTGCGCACGGAAGGAACCATGAACATACTCCCTCCGGCAAACGCCGCTACCCAGCGCAGAGTAAAATGCGGCGATATTCTCATCAGCGAATAAGGTATCAGAATCACAAAATATTCTATAAGGAAACGGAAATTTCTGAACAGCTTCTTCATTTCGTTCCTTTTCTGCGGCGAGGCGGCGGAGAAAATGCAGTCTTGCCGTTATCTGATACTCTAACGCCGTGAGCGAACAATACGTTTTTCATGGCCGCCGCCGCCAGTCCCTGAATCAGGTGAAGGCGATTACTTTCAGGCGGCTCCTGTAATTCGGCTTTTTTGATTTCGGTAACATTGTGCTGTGAATCTATATAGAGCAAGCCCCAGCCCTCCGCCAATTCATCGGCATGGACTTCCCCGGCCGGAACTGCCAGATAAAGCAGATCTGCCACATGGCCGCGCCTGATTTGTTCGAAACGGCTGCCCTTATACAAGGAGTGCTGGATTTTTTCAATCTGTTTCAGGCAGCGTTGATATTCCTGATTAACGCTGGCTGTATAATTCCAGCTTTCGTATTCGTCGAACAGGCTGTCAGATTCTTTAAGACCCGGTTCGTTTACGCGAATCACCGCTTCCAGTACGGCTTTCTGCTCTTTTCTTTCCCTGAGTTTACGCAGCAGTTTGTCACTGTCGCCGCAGTCCGGCCAGCATTGTTCGCGGTCGTCGCGGATTTCCACGATCATGGTCTTTTCCGGCTTCAGCAACTGCTTTTCGGGGGCTGACCAGAATGCCGCGACATCAACCTGATATTTGGATATTCTGGTAGGCACCTGAGCCCCGATACCAGACGGTGCAAGCGCAACCAGCCACCCCATAATTGCCTGTTTCAATTCAAAAGGTTTCAACGGGGGCGCCGGTTTCTTTACCGCCGGTTCATCAGGCGGAAGAGTTTTGACCGCCGCCGGACGAGCTTCTTTCTGTTCCGCCGGTTTTCCTTCCTGAAACAAGTCAAAACTTGGCTGTGTTTTATTCATCTTCAGAGCCTTATTTTAATTTTATCGAATTTTAATCGTAATCACTTTCTAATCTAGCATTTCGGTTAAAAAGGTACAATAAACAAGCAAAAAAAATGCCGGAAAAATCCGGCATTTTTAATTTATCAAGAAACAGGCGAACCTTATTTCTTATCAAAAGCTTCGCTCATGGTCAGGCCGCCGAGGGATTCGTTAAATACTTCACCCATAGCAACCATTTCTTCGCCCGGCTTCAGCGCGGCGTTGTATTCTTCTTCAGCAGCTTTCAGTTCTGCTTCGGAGAAGTCCTGCTGCGCGGCCTTGATGCTCAGACCGATTCTGCGTTCTTCGTTGTCAACTTTAATAACTCTGGCTTCGAT
>CAIKZE010000196.1 GCA_903831825.1 uncultured Lentisphaeria bacterium
AAAAGGATACAAGCCTCGCCGATGGATTGTCGAAGTTACTCATTCATGGTTCAATCGTTTCAGGAAAGTCCTGGTGAGATTTGAGAAAAAGTCCGCCAATTATGAGGCGCTGCTTCATTTGACAGCATCCATGATAATATATAGAAAACTAGGGGTTATTTACGGATAAGCTCATAGTCTATTTTCCCAGCTTTTGCTATTTTAACAGCATCGGAAATTTTCCCAAGCACGGGAATATGCTGGATGGTTTTTCCGGTTTTGGCAACATCGTCATCAACGAAGGCAACAGGAACGATCCCGATATGGCGGTCTTTCTGCAACTCCTCCACTAACGACACGCCGCCCAAGCCGGCCCCGGCCACCAGTGCGCGTATTTGCCCGAATCCGCCGGCCTTCATTATAGAACGCACTATCCAGCGTGACAACGGCAGCAGAAATAATGTACCAAACCAGCTCGCCATGAATACAACCCGGGAATAAAGTTCAACATTCTGGGTAGCAAAAAGATATGAGAATATCAGCAGGTAAAGCAGCGTAACTGAAAAAAACAGCCGGCGCAATTCCTCCACCTGCCCCAGAGCGGCCCCGGGATAAAGAAAATTGCCGTGATAGACGCGGATAAAAGCATTGCATAACAGCAGAATCAGTCCCATCGGCCACAATCTGACATACTCAATCATCTGGTAATCGCCGCCAAAAAACTTGTATAACCAGGCTGACAGCAGCAAAACGGCGTAAACCGTGGCAAAATCAGCCAGCGCAAGCAATATCACTCGTATTTGTCCTCCGCTCATAATAACTTGCCTCCTGCTTTCCATACAGCATATTGCACATTATTAATTTGGATGCTCTTAATCCGGCTGAAACCCGGATATTGCGTTTCACTTTGTCCATTGACATTGCAATCCACAATATAATCAGGGCTTATGCGGCCATTCTTTACATCAGCATCTTCAACAGATATATTTTGTCCGCCGGCACAATATCCGAGAACATGCAAATCGCTGATTATCAAAGGACGGCGATTTGACCTGTAAATAAAACAATCAAATTCGCGATTTACCCGTGCCGCGTGATCGCCAAAATCATTTCTGATAAATTCAGCTATCTGAAGCGTTGCATTCCTTTCAGTTTTTTTCTGAAGAGATGTGTAGTCTTTAATCGTTGGACCGGCGCTGTCGGCTAACAGTGCAATAGCACAGACAGCAAATACCACAGGAGCCGCAGCGCGATTCGCCAGCACAGGAATTTTTGATCGCAACCATCCCCATAACTCCAGCATGCCTATCGCCGACCAGCCCAATGCGACAGGCGCGACCGGAATTAAATAGCGCTGCGAAACATACAGCGATTTGTCGAAAATAAGAATCTGCATCACAATCAGAAATGCATGTCCCAGAAGCACCGCCAGCAAAATGCTTTCCTCAACTTTCCATTCATGGCGATATATTCTCATAATGATCACTGGAATGGCAAAAAGAAAGAAGTAAGGATAAAACCCTTTAAACAGAGAATCCATAAATTCAATCATCTTTACTGCTTTTCCTTTGCCGCTTGCATATCCGGCAATTTCATTATCGCATTACGGTTATAAAAGTTTAAACCAAGCCTGTGTTCAAATTTATTTAAAATCATTCCATATCTGACTTCAGGCACGGGATAGCCGATTGTCCGGTAATTATAGGCAAGTTGCGGTGACAAACAGAGTAAATACAAAAAAAGCGCTATCCCTGTGCGCCATGGGAAAAACAACGAACTTCGGCGATACAATTCAAAAAAGAAAATAGTTGACAGAAAAAGCAGAGCGTATAATACACAATCACCCCGTGTTAAAGTAAGCAATGCAGCCCCGCAGGCGCACCATAAGTAACCGGACAATTTTTCCCGCTGCTGCCAGACGCACAATATTGCATAACTGGCGATTATAATCGCCAGGCCCTTACCGCTGTCGCGCAATCCGCTAACTGCGATCCGAATAAAGTAGGAACTGAACATCAACAACACGCAACCCCAGTGCGCAATGCTGTCATTAAATGTCCGGAGAAAAATACCGTAAAGCGGAAAAACACATAGAGCAAAAAATAAAATACTGACGGCTTTTGCGGCAACAAAACCACTGCACCCGGTCAGCCAGACAAAAATTCCGGCACAACATGGCAGCAGCGGAGGTATTCGCGGATGAAATGCATAAGTCCATTCGCCGGCGGCAAAGGCATCCGCCATCGCCGCATATCGTCCAGCCACGTCCCGTTCCGGAATATCATTGAAGAATCCCAGCAGCGAGCACAGCAGCAATGACAACACAAAAATAAAGCAGGGGAACTGCCAGCCAGTTAAATGTATATTTCTTATCTTAAACGGCAACATATTGCGCTTATCCCCGAAAGCTGTACAACTTGCATAAGTGTAAAAGACTCTTAACTTGAGAGTACCGAGTTCTCAACAGTCAAGAACCATTCTCTTTGTCAGTTAAATTAGCCAGCTCCAGCGAATAATCAATCAAGGTTTTGCACAATTCCTGAAATTCCCGATAGTTTTGCAATGCCTGCCGTACGCTTTCA
>CAIKZE010000197.1 GCA_903831825.1 uncultured Lentisphaeria bacterium
CTGGGGCGTGCGCTCATTTGCCAGGCTGAAGATCGCGGCAAGGGTATGGGTACCGCGATGGTGGCCGAGGCGTTGAATTACGGCTTCAATGTGCTGGGACTGATGGAAATCAATATCGCGGTGTTCGATTTCAATAAACCGGCTATAGCCTGTTACAAGAAATTAGGTTTTACCGAGTACGAGTTCCGGGAGCATGCCCGGCAGTTTGGAAATGAGCGCTGGAATCTGGTGATGATGAAGCTGTTCAACCATGAATTTATGGAGTACCATTCCAGTAAGCAGTACTCTGAACAACTCAGTAAATGACTTTTCTATGTCGTTGAAATAAAAAACATGAAGGCTGCATGCAATAATATTTAGCAGAGTAGATGTTTAAGGAATCGAATTAAAGCCCAATTATAAAAGCAGGAGATTGAAGATTATGAAGACCGCAATTGCAGTATTGAGTGTAATATTTGCTGGTGGATTGTCATGCCTGGCAGAACGACCTTCCGGCGCATCATTGTCCCAGAAACTTGATTCAATTATCATCCCCCAGATTCAGTTCCATGACGCAAGCATAAATACTGTTATCCAATATCTTAGCGCCCAGGGAAAACTGCGGGACCCGGACAGAAAAGGGGTGAACATTGTTCTAATGGACAAGGAAAATAAATCCAGGATATATATGTCTGTCAGAAATATAAGCCTGCGCAAAGCCCTGATATCACTTGCCACGATGGCTGATTTGTCGCTTGAGATTGAAGAAAGGCGTACAAGCGTCATGCTGAAGCCGAAAGAAAAGAAGTAGTATGACAGCTCAATGCAGGCGGAAGTAAAAAGTAATTATTAGGAGGAGAGCATGAAATTATTAGTTACTTACTTTGAAGATGATTCCAGAAGCAGAAGGACACTGCTGGCGGCAGTAATCATGCTTGTCTTTGTTGTGGCTTGCATGGACGGTCTGACATTGATAGCTGAACCGGTGCCGGAGGAAATTAAGCCATCGGTAGTCGAACCCCGGCAGGATGACTCCAAAGCTTTTGAACAGTGCCGTAAAGATGCAGAGTCAGGAATTCCCGCAGCGCAGTATGAATTAAGCGTCAGGTATGCAATGGGCTGCGGCGTGGAAAGAGATGAAGCCAGGGCGGCTGAGTGGTGTCAGAAAGCCGCCGCCGGTTATCCGGACGCGCAATTTGAAATCGGGTACAAGTATTACACCGGCAACTGTGGAACAACAGCGCCTGATTATGCTAAAGCCTTTGCATGGTTCAAGAAGGCCGCAGATTCAGGATATGCAGATGCCAATTATAAAATCGGCGTCATGTATCAATATGGCGAAGGCGTGAAGCAGGACGAGGTTAAAGCCCTTGACTATTTCCACAAGGGAGTCGCGACCGGATGCCGGATGTCTAAAGGCAAGGTGGATTGGATGCATAAAAATGGTAGAGGCATAGAGAAGGATGAAGACGTGACTGTAGCACCGGAAAATCAGTCAACAGTACAGGCGCAATGAAGCTTTTTCCCTTAGACGGAATAATATACTTGTTAGAATTTTGTATTTTCATTTTTAATCATATAGATGAGGCGAAGCGATGTTCAAGCAGATATGGTTCCCGGAGATGGTCCAGCATC
>CAIKZE010000198.1 GCA_903831825.1 uncultured Lentisphaeria bacterium
AGCACCGAATGCCGCACCGAGTTGGTATGGAAACGAAACACCGCATGGCGGCTGCCCGGCGCTTTGATCGCCCGCAGCACAATCGAAAACAGCAGAACAAGCGTCTTGCCCGAACGCGAACCGCCGAACAGGAGCAGGTTCTTAACCGCTCCCCCGATCAGTTTCAGCGCCAGTAGCTGGTCGTCTGTAAATTTAAAACCTGTCATAAATCAAATCCTTTTTTTCTCGCACTAAGCCACAAAGGCACAAAGAAAATCCTTTTTATTATCTTTCTGTTTTTCACCATTCACCGGTTTTACCTCCGTGTCTTTGCCACGCCTCTGGCGGGTAAATGTCTCCGTGCGAGACATCCCCATGTTTTCATAGTTCCTCCGTTTTTGAGTATGGCGGTTTTGCCAAAACCGCCTTGCTTGCCAGTTTCGGCGAAACTGGCATACTTTCCCAATCCTTTTTATCCACAAAAAGACACAAAAGTTAAAAAAAATAAAACTCTTGTCTTTTTACTATTAGAGGATTTGTCAATTTGGTATTGTGTTAATGCTTTGCAATAAAGTATTTAAATGCAATTTTTTGCCACATGCGTTTTTATGATTGCGAAGCAATCCCTTGCATCCCTACTCCGGCTCCCCCGGGTAAATGCACTCCTTGCATAAAGTTAACTAAATCCTTAATTCCCGGCAATATCCTCCGTTTTTTTAATTTTCAATTGTCCTTTTACCTATTAGGAGATTTGTCAACCCCAATGGTTACTTTATACTCAAATAACGCAGGAAAATGCATTTTTGAAAACTCATGCATTTGCGGAAAACCTGATTCGGCCTTATAGTTAGCACGCAAACTTTTCACAGGGAAACATCTATGAATTTAAAACCGGTGATCTTGCCAGTCGCAGTCATGCTCATGCTGGCGGCGGGATGCGTCAATGTCGAGTATCTGGGCGACTCCTACGCTCCCACCAGCAATGTGGAATTCTATTACGACAGCAAGGACGTGCCGCCGAACACTTATAAAGTTATGGGCAAAGCCGTCGTCAATGATGGCGGCAACCCTTTCGGCGACGATGACCAGATCCGCCAGGAAATATTCAAAAAAGCCCGCGCGGTCGGCGCTGACGCCGTCCTCATCGAAAAAATCGTAACCCGCGCCGCCTCCAGCAACACCAACGGTTATGGACAATTCAACAAGGTGGACAGGGACACCGTCGAAGGTTTTGGCAATTCCACCACCAATTACAACTACGAAAAAGAAATTCACGCTTCTTTTCTGAAAAGAATACCTCCAGCGCCTAAGGAAAAATAAAAACATCATGCCGATAACATACCGTCAGGAAGTGTACCGCAAGCTGATTCATTTAAGCTCGACCTGGATGGCGGCGGCAATGTATTTTCTGCCATGCAGCCTGGCGGCATGGCTCTTTCTGCTGTTGACGCTGGCAGATGTGCTGCTGGAGTATGGCAATTACAGGAAATGGCCGGTCATCCATCCGCTTTTTCACCGCTGCTTCGGACAGATGATGCGGAATTTGCGCGGCAATGGGAAGTTCGAACTGAGCGGCGGCCCTTATGTGCTGGCGGCGGCGTTCCTGACCATCCTCTGCTTTAAACCGCCGGTCGCTGTCTGCGCGTTTACGGTAATGCTGTTCGGCGATACTGCCGCCGCGCTGATCGGACGGAAATTCGGACGGACAAAATTTGCCAACGACAAGTCGCTGGAAGGCGTACTGTCGTTCATTGTTGCCTCCGTCATGGTACTGATTGTTTGCGGCTGCATTTTTACCTATCCGCCGTCGATGTACATGAAAGGTTCCATCGGGATCGTCCTGGCGGCGGCGGCGGAGTTTTACGAGAAGAATCTGCATATTGATGATAACTTTTCCATTCCGCTGCTGGTCGGCGCGGCCATGTCGCTTCCGGGCTGACGGTTTGGAATCAATTAAAGAAAGGATTGGTGAGTATGAGAACGCTTGGAATGATTGTTGCGCTGATCATGTTGCAAATTCCGCTGGTCTCCGGCATTGATGATGCCGGCAATGCGGATAAGGCAAAACACGTTTCGTACCGGATTTTAAAAAGTGACGAATTTCAGAGCTTCATCAAAAACTGGGATGATGAAAAATATCCGGCGCTGTATGCCTTGATCCAGACTCCGGCACAATGGGATGCGGTATTTCATCCGGCCCCGCTAATGGGACAGAAATTGCCTTTTGCACCGGATGCAAAACTTTATGAAAAAGAGCAGATTATCATTGTCGCGCACGTAATTCCGGCCCCGGATGCGAATCTGGCGGTATTTAACGTCAGGCAGGTTGTTACCGACAATGACGTTTTGGTGTTGTATTACAGGTTTAACAAGCCGGAAAAACTCGCATCCTACACCGTGAAAAGTCATCTGGCAGTAGTGGTACCGAAATATAGTTATAAGCGGATAGTATTCATCGAAAACGGCAAACAGCTCGGCATCCTGGATTTATCCAATGGTCAATGGTCCGTACCGGCAATGGATCTGTCGAATTTGACTGAATAGAAAAATATCATGAAAATCATCTATAAAATCACTTATCCCAATGGGAAAATCTACATTGGGAAAGACTTGACTGATGATATCAATTACTTTGGTAGCGCAAGTAGTGGCCTCATCGCGAAAGATTTTAGCCGAGAACAAAGACGTAACTTCAAGGTTCAAAAAGAGATTATTTGGGAATCGGAATCAGCATCTGACTCGGAGGTAAATCAGAAAGAAGTTGAGTTAATTCATGAACTCGGCTCAAATAATCCTGCAATCGGATACAATCAGTGGCCAAAATTCGTAGGATTAAAAAAGGCATAACTATAAATCTCTGTGTCTTTGTGTCTCTGTGGTTAATAAAAAGCCCCCGTGTTGGACAAACGGCGGTTTACGGTTATATTCTGCGATGGTCGTTATTCATTGATGGTTTTTTAGAAAGAACTTTATGCTGGATATTTACAATAATAAGTTTACGAAAGACGAAAAGTATTTAAACCGCGGATTTGTTGCGGGAATATCGATGCTTTTTATGTTTTATATGTTCATTCCGGCGCTGCTGTCCGGAAGCCATCAGTTGATGGCCGGGCTGAGCGAAATGCCGAAACCGCTGATGATCCTGATCGTGTGCTTTCCGCCGCCGCTGCTGACGCTGACGGCCATGCTGATAATCTTCAAAATTACCGACCCGCGGAAATCTTTTTTTGAAAAGCTCGGATTAAACAAGTGGCATCTCGGCAATTTCTGGATATGCGTGGCGGTTTGCGTGTTTATGCTTGGCATCTCGGCGGTTACGACAATCGGGTTCAAAAAAATCCTGGATTTTTTCGAAATCTCCTGCCGTCCGCCCGCGTTTCTGACGCTGGCGCTGAGCTGTAACACGACGGGTTTCATTCTCCTTGCCGTTGCCGCGGCAGTTATCGCGCCGATTTCAGAAGAAATATTGTTCCGGCGGGTGATTTACGGTTTTGTCGCGGCGCGGATCGGAATCGCCGGTTCAGTAGTTTTCACCTCGCTGCTTTTCGCCATGATTCATGATTCGTTTGCACAGTTTCCGGCGCTGTTTCTGCTGGGAGTGGCGTTTCAGTTGATCTATCTGCATTTTCACTCGCTGTATCCGTCGATTGTGCTGCATTTTTTAAACAACGGGGCGGCAGTCTGCGCCATCCTGCTGGTGCGCGTTTTCCACATCTCGCTGCTTCCGTAACCAACCAATTGGGTTAATGCTTAACAGCATCCGGCGCAACCGCGCTGAACAGCAGGGAAGGTTTTTCCTTAATGGCCACAGAATAAAAATTGCTCTGTCCGTGACAGCCCCAGATTCCGATTTTGGTATTCGGGTTGAATTCTTTCGAGAAATAGAGCACCATCGTATCTGAATCGTCAACCTTTATCGCAAATGACTTTTTATTATACCGGCAGATGATTTTGTGCTTTTGGAACATAGCCTGCCAGCGGGACATCCGCACCAGGGGGGCATAGCTGGTGCTTTTCAAAACAGGATCAGCCTGGGCAAGCCACGCGGCAATCGTATAATCCGCCACAAAAACGCAATAAGCTTTCAACAAAACGCCGTCAGCGGAAATTTCAGGCGAAATAAAGATTCCGGGATGTCCTTTGCCGGATTCGAAAACCACTTCGAATTCCGCTTCGTTCTTGCCGGTGTCGTATACCATCAGGCAATTATCGTCGCCGCGCTTGGCATCTTCGGCGGTACAGTCAAAACTGATGCATTCCGGCTTCTGGACAAATTCAAAATCCTTCAGTTTTTCCACAGCTTTTCCCGGATAACATTTGATGGTCTGCCATTTGGACTTGTCCCAGCCGCCGCCGGCAAAATCCACCATGACATCGGCCGCCTTTACGGTTACAGACGCAAGACATAAAAAAACAACCGCCGCCGACATTTGTCTGAGATTCATCATTCCCTCCGCTCCGATTATTATTGTGACTGACATAACCAAATTTAAAATATGCACTCCGTATATTATATCCCATGATTCCCGGATTTCAGCTTATGAGACTGGAATATTCGTAAAAACGGCGCTGTGATTCTGGAAAAAAGACCATGACGATATATATTCTGAACATATTTTTCTTAAAAAACAATAAAGGATCAAGAATGGCTGAATATAACAAAATCACAGTTCCGCAGGGCGACAAAATCACCCTTGGCGCCAACGGCAAACTCAACGTTCCCGATAATCCGGTTATCGCCTATATTGAAGGGGACGGGATCGGCGGCGACATTACCCGCGCCAGCATGATGATCTGGAACAGCGCCATCGCCAAAGCTTACGGTGGCAAACGCAAAGTGTCCTGGATGGAAATCTACGCGGGCGAAAAAGCCAACGCCGTTTACGGGAAAGACGTCTGGCTGCCGGATGAAACCGTTGCCGCAATTTCCGAATATCTGATTGCGATCAAGGGACCGCTGACCACTCCGGTCGGCGGCGGCATCCGTTCACTGAACGTGGCGCTGCGCCAGATGCTGGACCTTTATGTGTGCCTCCGTCCGGTACAGTATTTCAAGGGTGTGCCGTCTCCGGTCAAGAATCCGGAAAACACCGACATGGTGATTTTCCGCGAAAACACCGAAGACATTTACGCGGGAATCGAATGGAACGCCGGCACCCCGGAAGCCAAAAAAATCATTGATTTTCTGCAGAAGGAAATGGGCGTCAAAAAAATCCGCTTCCCTGAATCCTCCAGCATCGGCATCAAACCGATCTCGCAGGAAGGCACCGAACGCCTGGTGCGCGCGGCAATGCAGTACGCGATTGAGCATAAGCGCCGCAACGTCACGCTGGTGCACAAAGGCAACATCATGAAATTCACCGAAGGCGGATTCAAGAACTGGGGCTATGATCTGGTCCGCGGGGAATTCGCCGACAAGGCCGTATGCTGGGCGGATTGCGACGGCAAAGCGCCGGCAGGCAAACTGCTGGTCAAAGACTGCATCTGCGACGCGTTCCTCCAGCAGATACTCACCCGCCCGGAAGATTATGACGTGATCGCCACGATGAACCTCAACGGCGACTATGTTTCCGACGCGCTGGCCGCCTGTGTCGGCGGCATCGGCATCGCGCCGGGGGCGAACATCAACTATGTTACAGGCCACGCGCTGTTCGAAGCCACCCACGGCACCGCGCCGAAATACGCCGGACAGGACAAGGTAAACCCCTCTTCACTGGCACTCTCCGGCGAAATGATGTTCCGTTACCTCGGCTGGGAAGAGGCGGCAGACCTGGTCATCCGCGGCATAGAGAATGCCATCAGCAAGAAAATTGTAACTTACGACTTCGCCAGGCTGATGGATAACGCCACCGAAGTTTCATGTTCCAAATTTGCCCAGGCGGTAGTTGATAACATGAAATAAGCGGACGAACATTTTCCAGGAGCGGTTAATGGTCAAATCCAGCGATATTGAAATACGCATAATAACTTCCGCCGATACGGCGGAAGTCGTCAACTTATACCGATCCGCCGGCTGGTGGGAGGAGCATTATGTCGCGGAAGCATTTATTCCGGGTATTGTAAAAAATTCCACCTGTTTTGCCGGAGCATTTGATCATGGGCGCATGATCGGGATGGGACGCGCGGTTTCGGACAATGTCAGCGACGCTTATATTCAGGATGTCGTGGTGCTGGACGAATACCGGAGGCGGGGCATCGGCGGCGAAATCATCAAAATATTGATTCGAGAATTGAAAGCGAAAGGCATTGACTGGATCGGCCTGATCGGGGAACCCGGCACGGAAGCATTCTACGCCCATCTTGGTTTTGAGACACTTAAAGATTTTGTGCCGATGAAGCTCCGAGAATAAAAAAGCAGGCGTTATTAACTTCAGCGCCGGTAAAAATTGTTAGTAAGCCACAAATCCGTGTTATAAGGCTGATACTCATCATTGCCCGGTCGCTGGTATCCGGTATTCGGTGAAGATTCGTTTCCGGAGGGAACGCTGCTTTGGTAGTCTTCGCCCATGTCTTGAAGCGCGGCTGTCGCCGGTTTGAAATCATTGCGGGCGGCTTTTCTAAACCATTCTTTCGCGATACCGTCGCTCTGCAAAACGCTTTGGCCTTTCAGATACATTACGCCCAGGTCGTATTGCGCTTGAGGAATATTCTGGTCGGCGGCGGATTTGAACCATTTCGCAGCCTGCTGAAGATTTTTATCAGAGGCGTCCCCATAGTAATACATGCAGGCCAGACTGTACTGGGCATAAGCATTGCCCTGTTCCGCGGCTTTTTTATACCATTCCATTGCTTTGGGATAATCATTTTTGACACGGTAGTAGATGCAGGCCAGCCCATATTGACCGTGGGCATTACCCTGAACGGCGGCCTTCTGATACCATTCCAGTGCTTTATCAAAATTCTGGGCAACACCCTGGCCCAGGAAATACATTCTGCCGAAAGCGGCTTGAGCTTCGGCCTTACCCTGCATCGCGGCTTTTTGAAACCATATGAAGGCTTTGGCGTAATCCGCATCCTCGCCGGGCACTTCCCCATTGAAATACATGCGGCCGATGTAGTATTGAGCAGTCGCATTACCCAGGGCGGCGGCTTTCGAGAACAGTTGGAAAGCTTTATCGCAAGCGCCGTTGTTATAGAGTTGAATCGCCCAAGCCTCGTCATACTTGATTTCCGGAGTTTCCGCAGAGTAAAGATTTACCGAAAAGGCAACAGCAAGAAATAGCAGCAGTAAAGATTTCGCATTGCTCATAATATAGTCCTCCATACTTTGAAAATTCAGAAAACTCCAACTATAGCAATAAATAATATTGTCCGCATGACGAATAATGCAATTCATTATTAGTATTTTTTGCGCCATCGTGAATGCTTCGCCCCGAAACCCATGTCGGAGCTGCGACAAAACTGTCCCGCAGTCACGATAGACATCCCTTGATTCCCTGTCTTCGAAATCAAGCGGCTGGATTTTGTGTTTTCAATGCTTGTATAATATATCTGTCCGACTATATTCCAAATTTATGTAATGCTATGAAAGAATAGCGACTCAGAACGAGGAAGACAAGGAATCAAGGAACATAAGGAACGAGGAAGACAAGGAACGAGGAACATTAAGGAACGAGGAACATTAAGGAATAAGGAAGAGATGTAATGAGGCAGAGATTTATTCCTGCCGCAGGCATTCCTGTTTCCTATGCGGAGCATATTCCTATGAGCAAAGCGAATACGAAAAAAGGAGCATGATGAATAAATCAAGAACATTTGAAGAACTGCCCGTATGGCAGAAGGCCCGTGAACTGACTCAGGGAATATATTCAGCAACCAAACAGAAACCTTTCTGTTTCGATAAAGGATTAGTTGATCAGATTACAAGAGCCGCGGTGTCAGTTATGTCAAATATTGCCGAAGGACTTGAAAGAGGAACGACAAATGAACTGATTTATTTCCTGTTTATCGCCAAAGGAAGCGTCGGCGAAGTAAGGGCACAGCTTTATGTTGCCGAAGATCAGGATTATATTAATTCCACAAACGCAAATACTTTAAGGCAGGACGCCAAAACCATATCCGTCCAACTTAGCAACTGGATAAAATCTATGCAGACGCTTGACGCGCCTAAGGGGCCGCAACATCATATAGAGCCGCAAAAAGAATCCGATTTCATGCAGCAAATGAATGAATGGAAAAAAGATTTTGAATTAAAACTCAAAAATAAAGATGTTTAGCGCTGCCTATTGTGCTTACACCTTAATAAACTGCCGCGAAAAGTGAAAAAAAGGGGAAAGAAAATAATTTGCCGGTTTGACTTGTTTGAAAATCAAGGTATTTTAATTTTCTCTTTCTCCGGTCCGTAAACCCGATCGCGGCGGAAAAGGGATGATGCAGCTTATTGGATGTACGGTAATAGATTGTAGAATCGAAACAGTAAAAAAAGACAATCAAGAGAACGAAAAAATGAAGACTTATCTTGCAAAAACTGGTGAAATCGAACGTGAATACATACTGTTCGATGCATCCGAGGCTCCGCTGGGCAGACTTGCGGTGAAAATCGTCAACGCGCTCAGAGGCAAGGACAAGCCGACCTATACTCCGCACATTGACACCGGTAACTTTGTTATCGTGATCAACGCGGCCAAGGCAGTCCTGACCGGAAAAAAATCAATGGAAAAAATGTACCAGACTTACAGCGGCCATCCGAGCGGCCAGAAAGATTTCACGGCCGAAACGATGCGTGAAAAACATCCGGAACGCATGGTCAAATCAGCAGTATGGGGCATGCTCCCCAAAGGCAGACTTGGCCGTTCACATCTGCGTAAACTGAAAGTTTATGCCGGCACTGACCACCCGCACGCGTCTCAGAACCCTGTTAAAGTCACACTCTAAGGAGTAATGCGATATGGTAAAAATGGCAAACAAGATTGAAGAAATTTGGGCAACCGGCCGCAGAAAATGCGCAGTCGCCCGAGTCCGTATCAAATCCGGAACCGGAAAGATCGTTATCAACGGCAAACCGTTGGACAAATATTTCCCGACCGAATCCATCAGCGGATATATTTATCAGCCGCTGTCAGTGACTGACGCACAAGGAAAATTTGATATCACCGCCAACATCACCGGCGGCGGACCCGCCGGCCAGGCCGGCGCACTCCGTCACGGCGTTGCCCGCGCACTGGTAAAATATGATGAATCTCTGCGTTCCGTCCTGAAGAATTGCGGCATGCTTACCCGCGATGCCAGGGTCAAGGAACGTAAGAAATCCGGTCAGCCCGGCGCGCGTAAACGGTTCCAGTTCTCCAAGCGTTAATCAGATTTTTGGCAGGAGTTTGTCATGTCTGAAATCCGTGCTGCAGTGGTTGGAGCTTCGGGTTATTCCGGAGAAGAACTGGTTCGTCTGCTGTCAAGGCATCCCCGTTGC
>CAIKZE010000199.1 GCA_903831825.1 uncultured Lentisphaeria bacterium
AAAAGGAACCCACCGTTCCGCCGGTGGATCACGTCTCCGTCCGACGGAGTGCGATATTTTTTGTTGCAGTCCCGCAGTCGCGGGATTGACAGTTCAAGGTTCCCCCTTGCATCCCTCCTCCAAAACTTGGCGGACGGGCGGTTGCCCGGCCTGTGCTGGCCGCGCCAAAGGGGGCAAGCCGCATGGGCGAAAACATGGGTCCTATGGGTCCTATAGGTCTTATGGGTCCTATGGGTTGCGGCTGGGGGCCGGGAAAACAAAGACCGGGAGGACGAGGACTGGGAAAGAGGTGTCCAGAATGTTCAGGATTTTATTCTGACTACTGACTACTGACTACTGACTACTGGCTGTTCATGCGGTGTCCAGAATGAGGAGGAGACCGTGTCCAAAATGTCCGAGTGGTCCGACTGGTCTGACTGGTCCGACTAATCCGTCCTGGACAGGTATAGGGGCCTGGTGTCCAAAATGGTTTTGCCGTATTGCAGGCAGGCCGGGATGGTTCAGTTCTTTGAGTATCTGGCGAAGATGCCGGCGGGAAGCAGCCTGCCGCCGTTTTCGGGAACGGTCATTTCACCGGACTCGGCGAGCCCGTCAGCGCCGAAAACATCGGACAGGATGCGTCCGAGCACCAGCGGCGAAAAGCCCGGGGAATGGCAGCTTAAAACAATAAAAAAGGGACGGGATGCGTCAATGAGCGTTTTGCATGATTCCAGCAGTTCGGAAATCTGGTCTTCCATTTTCCAGACCTGGCCCTGCGGACCGCGCCCGAAAGACGGCGGATCAAGCGCGATGCCGTTGTATTTGCTGCCGCGGCGGATTTCGCGGGCAATGAATTTGAGGACGTCGTCGGCGATCCAGCGGATACGGTCCGGCACCTGCGGGTTCATGCTCAAGTTCTGCCGGCCCCAGTCAATCATGCCCTTGGAGGCGTCGAGGTGACAGACCTCCGCGCCGGCTTCGGCCATCGCCATGGAGCCGATGCCGGAATAGGCGAAAAGATTGAGCGTTTTCGGCGTATCTTTGTAAGAGGCAATGGTCTTTTTAATCCATTGCCAGTTGTCGTATTGTTCGGCAAAGAACCCAAGATGTCCGAAATTAGTCGGCTTCACCGTCAGCTTGAAACCGCCCCATTCGGCGATCCAGCTTTCCGGTACGCCGCCGTTCTGCCAGGTCCATTGGCCGCTGCCGCTGGAATTGCGTTCATAAACGCCCAGGGCCTTCTTCCATTCCTGATCGGGCAGCGAGGGTTTCCAGAAGGCGTTTAAAGCGGGGCGGACCAGGCGGAAATCGCCGACCTGTTCCAATTTTTTCTTATCGCCGGAGTCGAGTAAAATGTATTTCATGTTTGTGCGGGCTGCTGTTCGGAGTTTTCGAGATCTTTAAAGCGGTTGTCGGCGTCATATACGATTTTGCCGCGGCGCACGGTAAGCAGCGGGCGGTTGGTGTTCTTTTCGAAGAACGCCAGGTCGGCCCGTTTGCCCGGCTGCAGCAGTCCGCGGTCATTGAGGCGGAGCGAATTTGCCGGGTTCAAGGTCACGCAGGCGGCGGCTTTGGTTTCCTCCATATCGGAGAACGTCACCAGGCTGTGCCAGCCGGTATCGAGCAGGGTGGTGGTGCCGGCGAGCAAGCCGGTATTGGTCCTGGAAATGCCGTCTTTGACGTAGATTTCCGAATTGCCGATATGGTACTTGCCGTCTTTGAGCCCGGCGGCCTGGGTGGAGTCGCTGATGCCGATGACCTTGTCGCTGAGTTTGCAGCGGCAGGCCAGGTCAATAATTCGCGGATGCAGATGCATGCCGTCAAGAATCAGTTCCACGGCCACGCGCTGGTCGGTAAGCGCGACCGCGGTCAGGCTGATGTCGCGCTGATGCAGCGGCGGCATGCCGTTGAAAAGATGCGTGCAGCAGGTGGCCCCGGCGTCAATCGCCCGCAACGTGGCCTGTTCGTCGGCGTTGCTATGCCCCATGGAGGGCAGAATCCGGTTTTCCCGCAACAGTTCAATCAAGCGGATGGAATCATACAGTTCCGGGGCGAAAGTCATTTTTTTGACAAACCCTTTGCCGGCGGCAATCAATTCCCTGGCTAATCCAAGGTCAATATTTCTGATGTCATTCTGGATTTGCGAACCGCACTTTTCGCGGTTGAGAAAAGGACCTTCCAGGGAAATGCCGATCTGGTCGGCGCCTTCAAGTTCCCATTTCATCATATCGCCCAGAATTGACAGATTGTATAACATTCTGTCAGCGGGAGCGGAAACCACCGTGCAGACAAATGAAGTCACGCCGTGTTCGGCCAAAGTCCTGCTCATGCTGTTGATCGAAGACCCCTGGTCGTCGGCGGTGGAAGAGTCAAATCCGCCCGCTCCGTGGATATGGGTGTCAATGAAGCCGGGCGTGGCATAGGCATTTTCAATCTCCAAAATTTCCAGTTCGGCGTCACGGGAGAAGGCGGAAGCTCCGCCGATCGCCAGGATCTTCTCATTTTCGCAGAGCATGCCGCATCTTTCGATTCTTTTGACCGGCGTCAGGCAGTAGTCGGTCAAATACAGTCTTCGCACTCTTTTCATAATATGGGTTCCGCTTTCATTTGTTTACCAAGCAAATAAATTGCCTGTGACTAATATAACGCGCCACTTTTTCAAAACAATTCTTTTCATTATCAATCAGTTATAATTTATATTTGAAAATCTTTCGAATTACACTTGTTTTCCTGCGGATTTCTGATAAAATTTAATTATGCTTTATTCAATATGCCGAACGATTTTTTTTTTGAAAAAAACTTGTTTTGTTTGTTTGACTATTGTTTAAAACTGATTAGATTGAGTAACGTTGCCCGCGGGGGTTGAAGTTAGTGACTGTTAATAACCTGTTAATAAGTTATTGACGAGTCTTGAAAATATTTTGTAAGTTTATGGTTTTGTAAAGCCTTATGATAACTTGCGAAAAATCTTTCATAAAAGCTTCTTTTTCAATTTCCGCTTTGACTGCATTTGAGCGCTAATTACGCTCAAATATTGTCTGCGGCAAAAGTTGCGGCAGGGTCGCGACTGAGATTAAGTGTTGGTTTTGAACGGCTTATTATTGCCTGAGGATGTTTTTTATTGGGGGCCCGGGCGATTATAGATAATATTTGTGTTAATAACTTTGGGAATCAGGGGGATATTCATGAGGCAGCATGATAAATGCGGGTTACTGCTCACGTGGACAAAAACCTGCGAATTGTTGAAGAAGCGTCTTCACCAGGCGACTTACGAACAGTGGTTTGGCAGCATTGTTCCAGTCCGCTTTGACGGCGAACAGATCATACTGGGCGTTTCCGATGATTTCTTTGCCGACTGGCTCAAAGAGAACTTCGGCGATATCCTGGCTGACGCCTTGAACGAATCAGCAGGTCACAAGATTTCCTTTACTCTGGAAACCGGCCATGTGAACGTTGACGAAATCAAGGCATCCGCCGAGATCGACGCTGAAGCCGAAGCGGCCAGCCCGGCAGAAGATTTCAGCAAGAACCGCACTAATGCTTCCGGATTGGCCAGACATACTTTTGCGAACTTTGTTGTCGGGGAAGAAAATCGTTATGCGTATGCCGCCGCCAATACTGCGGCGAACACCCCGGGCGTGTATAACCCGCTGTATATCTATGGCGGCACCGGTATCGGCAAAACCCATCTGCTGCAGGCCGTGGCTAATCAGGTGCTGAAGAAAAACAGCCGGGCCGTAGTCAAATACGTCACCTGCGAAGAATTCCTGAACAACTATGTTGATTCCCTGCGCAGTAAACGTCATTCCGAGTTCCGCAGTTCCGTCCGTAAAGTTGACGTGATTCTGGTGGACGACGTGCATATGCTGGCTAACAAGACGCAATTACAGGAAGAATTTTTCAATACGTTCAACTCCCTTTACAATGAAAATAAGCAGATTATTCTGACGTCAGATAAACAGCCTTGCGAAATTGTCGGGCTTGAAGACCGGCTGGTTTCCCGTTTCGAATCCGGCGTGACCACCGAAATCAGCGCTCCGGGGTTTGAAACCAGGCTGGCGATTTTGAGAATGATGCAGGAAGATCACCTTATTAAGATTGAGGAAGAAGTGCTGGTTTTTCTGGCGAACAGGATTTCATCCAGCGTACGCCGCCTGAAAGGCGCGCTGCTGCGGCTGGTGGCATTTGCTTCCGCCATGTCCAACCGCAAAATTTCGCTTGAAGACGCGGAATCTCTGCTGCATAAGGTGATCGAAGAGGAAAGCGCGTCAAAAATTATTTCAATCTATTCCATTCAAAAAGCCGTGGCCGATCATTTTGATATCCGGGTCAACGATATTCTCAGCGAAAAACGTCCCAGGAATATTGCCGAGCCGCGCATGGTGGCGATGTACCTCTGCCGGAAAATGACCAACCATTCTTTCCCTGAAATCGGGGCGGCATTCGGCAAAAATCACGCCACAATCATGAATGCGAACAAGAAAATTCCCGAGCTTTGTCTAAAGAATGAAAATATGAAGCGCTCAATATCGCTTATTCAACGCCAACTGCAGCAGTCCTGAAATAACCTTCAAAATGCTATAATTTTACCCTGCAACCACATGGCTTTGGCTGCTTTTATGTGCATGGGTGTTTATTCAGACTCCAACGCTCCGATGTCAGGGGTTTTTCCGTTATATGGATAAGTTACCGATGCCCCTTTTATCCACGAAATCCGCCTGTCCAACTCAATAAGTCTTGCGTCCTTGTCAATTTTTAAAATTTTAGCGTGAGTTTTACCAATCATGATTTCATCCCCTTCAACTAGCGTTTTTCCATCGCTCATCTTAAATCCGGCGGAAAAAAACGCCACACAGTCAACTGGAACTGTCGTTCCTGTTCCTTCGGAAACCGTCTTAGCCAAAGGCAAACCCCGATCAACAGCAATACTTTCTTTTTGCAGATGGAAGTCCTTGTTTCCCGAATTCACGAACTTTGGATTTTCCACAACGGAATGTTCATCCTTGTGTTTTTCGTCTCTGTATTTTTGCAATTCATCCGGTTTGAATACGTCATATGAAAATGTGGTTATGCCAGGGCCTTCTTTCGCAAACCAGCGTCTCTCACCTTCCTTAAAAATTACCGTGAAGGATTTGTTGCCATAATTATAATAGAGGTTGCCGTCAATTACCGCCCCCGGCTCCATAACACACAAACTTTGCCGGCCGGCGTCATTCTGCGTCAAAATGTTGTTCACAAAGATATTTTTATCTACATCTGAGAGAAATGGGCCTCCGATTGAAACCCCGCCTGCGCCATTGATGATTTTGTCAGTCCCATTCCCTGCTATTGTGTTATGAACAATAGTTATGCTCTCTGTCGTCCATGGACATTCCGGCAGAATATTGAGTCCGCGGCCGCTGACGCATATGCCCATCGCCCTGTCCTGGGCGAATGTCTGGTTCTTCTGGTTGGTTTGTTTATAAAATCCTTTTACATGTTGTCCGCAATTGTCATAGATAATATTTTTGCGGACAAGTATTTGTGATGCTTTGCCAATCCATAGACCTCTAGTATTTTCATAAGATTTATTGTTTTGAACAACACAATCGCTGACTCCCCACATCCATAATCCGGTCTCGTTGGGTGAACCTTGCGAGTTGGCATAGGATTCATTGCCGTCAACCCAGAAATTCCGGCACTGCCCTTCGACTTGAATTCCGGTGGCGCCATTGTGATGAGTTTTATTGTCTTTTATCAGCACATTTTCAAAGCGTGTTATGAGAATTCCCTGTCTAGCGCAGTTATCAACTTCGTTGCGTAAAACTTGCAGATCAAGACCGGTGTGTTCCTTGGATGGAAAACGACAGTAAAGACATACGCACTTTGCCCTGGCCAATTCCTCAACCGGCGTTCCGCCTGTTTCAAAAATAGCATATTTTTCGTCAGGCGAATAAGCCTTGTTGCCATATTCCGGGGTATTGCGCAATGGGAATGCAAACTCTCCGGAAGGCAGCCGGACGGTTCCGCCGGGAACAAGTTTGTCATCCATAAACTGAGGATTAGCCGAGCAATACGGCAGCAGAACCGTCGGATAAGATTCCGTTCCCTTTTCGTCCTGTCCCCGTATGCCCTTGGGCCACGCCCGCATGAAATTCAGCTTAACAGGCTCACCGCTTTGGGCGTCTTTGAGACAGAAACGGGCAAATGTTTTTCCGGCGGGAAGGCTTGCTGAAGAATAAATATCAATCTTGTCAATGATTCCTTTGGCCCCGATCAAATCCGCCGGCGCTCTGATACAGATGCCATCTCCGCCCGGTTCTTTCGAAGACATTAAATCCCTCTGCGTCCATTTGCCAATGTGGTAAACATGGTTGTCAGCAACGATGACATCCCGGCCGATCCAGATGGAAATTCCCCAGACGGAACAATCTTTAATCTCATTTGCGAGTATTTTCAAGCATTTGCATTCTGTGGACATTATTCCCGTTCGCCCGCCTTTAATTTTAAGCTTCTTCAGCCCCACGCCGGCAGCCTGGGAAACGAGAACGGTGTCTGCATTATTATTAGTATTGTAGATGGTGAATCCTTCAATTTCCAGATAATTACCCCCTTTGCCTTTAGTTCCATCAATATTTATAACGGTACCATTGCCGTTCAGGATAACTTCTTCGTTGGGGTAAGCCTTAATGCTCAATGGACGATTGATTTGACCGCCTGCGATCACATTTAATTTTTCATTGTAGCTTCCGCCACGCACCCAAAGCGTATCGCCCTCGGCAACTGTTGCAAATGCCCGGTTGATGGTCTGCCACGGGTTTTTTAGGGAACCCGGCCCTGTATCGTTTGCTTTTCCGCCGATGGATGATCCGTCAACATAATATTCCGTTGCAAACAGCAGACTATTTAAAGAAATTATGATTAGACAGAAAATTTTTTTTGACATGTTCTTTTTTCCCTGATAAATTCTATTTTGAATTATTTTGATTTTAAGGAATTTAAACCGCGATTATTCTCAAATGATCGTTCTCGCCGACATTGGTGACCGAACTGTGCCGGATCTTGCATTTTCTATCTTTCAGCTTTTTGTCTTTACTTATTTTCCGATAGCTTAACATCGCCAAACCATACGGAGCAGGCCGCGTTCATCACCGTCAGCCGGATGTACGATTTGTGCGGCGGCTTGTTTGCGTCCGGACCGGTTCTGATCTGAAATCCCTGCCGTGACCACGGCATGGCGGAGGTGTAGAAGCTTTTCGGGCACCAGGTGTTTTTGTCGTCCCAAATGTTTACGACTACGCCGCCGGATGTCGCTCCCGGCAAAAGGCTCATATCTTCGATTTTAAGGCAATAGGACAACACATAATCGGTGTTTGGCTTCAGATCCGGCAGATACTGCGTTGCGCATAGAACCCCTTTTTTTGAGTCAGTTCTTGTCAGCCGCACACATTTTCCGCTTTCGGTGAAGATATCATCGACTATCGCCCATGACTCAAACGGCTTCAAATAGCTTTGTTCGGGGAAAAACCAGCCGTCGAAGAAGCGCCCGTTGGGAGTTCCAATGAAAGAGCTGTTTTTAATCACATTGGACAGCTTTATTTCTTTGAAAGTGATGTACCCAAAGTTGTTGATGTCGTGAAATCCGCTGCGCAGGAACGGAGACCATGTGAAAAGCGATGCGTAATCGCTTTGGGACTTGGTCAGGACGCGGCTTCTGTTAAAGTTCGCTGGAAAATCCTTGTCTACGTTTAGTCCCGGCATATTTTTGACCGGCACGGCGATTTCCACCGTCCACGACTTCGGGCCTTTTAAGGCGGCTGAGGACGCGCCGCTATTCCATTTCCAATCGATGCCATTGGTTCCGTTTTCTTTGCAGGCGGCAAGGTCGGACAAGGAGCCGTCGGCGTTTACCAGCAGTTGATAGTATGTGTTTTTGTCGGCGGAGGGGTTGAGGAATATCTCCACTGAGGAGTCTTTCCATATTTCATGGTCGTCCCGGTTTCTTTTCGAGGACATGAGCTTGTCCATTTCCGGCTCCTCGCACTCAAACGCGAAATAGAGGTTCTCCGCGTCGCGCAATGCCTTCACAGTTGTTTTTATTCCAATATCCTTCTTGGATTTTTCGGACGAATAAGGCACCAGCGAGATTTGTGAAGCGCTCTTCCACTCCGCCTCGTCGAGTTTCCCATCAATGGTCAGCTTCGTTCCGGCTGGCAGCTCTTTTATCTGGAAGCGCAGGTCGTTTATCGCAAGCTGGTTTTTTACATATTCGCCCCGTTGCTTTTTGAGTGGGTCGAGGAATCTGGCACGGATGAATTTCACCCTTTTGTCCGCTTCCGCGTTATTGACGACAGCTTTTTCAGACTCGTTGAAGAGGTTCTCCAGCCTTTCCATTTCCGCTTTTGAATAAACTTTTTCCCAAATATCATAATCGGAGAGAGGAACTGTCTGCGGCCCCAACGGCGTTTCTATCGGCTTGCCGGCTATCCTGAGCCACTTCTCTTCGAAGGCGTTGAAGACCTGCTCCATCTGGGGGGCTGCCGCGCCGAACATCAGGCGGTGGTGCTCCTTGAGAAGCGCGTCCACATCGGTTGCGTTTTTCCATGTTACTTTTCCGAAT
Source organism: uncultured Lentisphaeria bacterium (assembly GCA_903831825.1). Taxonomy (GTDB): domain Bacteria; phylum Verrucomicrobiota; class Lentisphaeria; order Victivallales; family Victivallaceae; genus CAIPAT01. The sequence continues at coordinate 8,579 of CAIKZE010000199.1, forward strand.
ACATAATGGTTAAGATAGTTGAAAATATAGTTTCCAACTTCATCGCTTTCGGCTTCGGACTCCATGAAAACCCCGATGATGTAAGGCGACATCTTTTTATAATATTCGCCAATAACTCTGGGGGTGGTTCCGGGAACATTCGGTATCGCCAGCTTGTCAAACTTGTCGGCGTAGTTCCACAACCACGGTTTGCTCCCATACATTTTCTCCGTCCACGATTTCACCAGGTCAACTTCCATTTTAAAAACGTTTCCTTTGTCCATATACCAGGGACCGCCCACCGCCACCATTACCATCACATTGTCGGGCACCTTCGCCGTGGGTAACATTTTGTAGGGAGAATAGGCCATCATGGTGATATAGCCAGGAATGTTGTTTTTCTTTAACTTTTCTGACACCTCATTCACCAGCCCCCACACAAAATCGGAGGTGGCTTGGGGGCCCTTGCTGAAATGTGCCTGGCACTTCTCGCACTTGCATTCATAAAAGCTGTCCTGCGGCATGATGTTGAAGCAGCCGGGCTGAAAGCCGCTGGAATCCCATACTGCACCATATTTCGTCACGATGTTTCGAGAGCTTGCGGGCTTGCCGGTCAGAAAAGCCTCCGCGTCTTTGTAAATTTCCTCCCTGATGCCGCTGCTGAGGCATAACTGCCCAGTGTGAGCCATTGATGCCTCCATGTACCTGCGTCCGTCCGGCAGCAGCGCAAAATATTCTGGATGGCTTTTCGCAAAACGTTCTATGAAGCCCAGTCTCGAAAGACCGTGGCAGTTGGGAATGTATTTTGTCTCAAGTCTCATTCTGTAATTCGATAGGACTTTCTCCGCCTTTTCGTCGGAAACCCAGTCGATGGTACCGGAGCCGTGGCCGATCCATGAGACTTTTCGCACCTCGAAGTCAGGTTTTTCCAGGATGTCCACCTGTGTCAGGTTGAGGTTGTCATGTTTCGGGATAATTGTGCCGATCTCTCCTGGAAAATAAAACCTCACCCCGACAAAACGTTCCAGGAATTCGTATGCGCCGAAAAGCGTCCCGCGCTCATAGAGATTACCCCATGCGCTACCCGATTTTACCGCATTTTCCACGTCCATTTTCATGTCGTCGCGCCCGGCTATCAGTATGTTGTTTCCAGATGATTTTATCACAAAGCCGTCCCGGGGAAGCTTCGCCACATCCACGCCGCAAGCGCGGAGTTGTCGGGTATTGCCCAGTATCAGCGCTGTTTTCTGTCCGCCGGGAATCTTGACCAATGGCACTTCTGACTCAAAAGATTGCGAAAGATATTTTTGAATTTCCCGGCCCGCAAAAAGAGCTACCGGCCCGGCCTCATCGGGAACAACGATCTCGCAAAAAATCTTACCGTTTTCTTTTAACTTCACATCCTCCGCGCTTCCGGAAGTGCATCCCCAAACGAACAGCGCCAGCCCCATTGAAGCGGCCAAAAAATTTCTTATCATTGATAAGAGTCTTTCTTTTATGATATTTTATTGTTTATCATAGAACATTCAAACAAATCACGACGATAAATGTCCTCTGAAACGGTTAGTGAAATATTTTTCACAAAACTAAAAAACTATGATTGTGATTTTTATTAATAATAGCCTGGTATTACATACAAAGACGCTGTTCCGGCAACTTTAGCGTAATTAATTGAATTAACATGCATATCCGCCCATAATGCATTAGCATTGCCGCTATGCCGAAAATGAATCCCTGTGTCCGGCGTCGCGGTAGTTTTTAGCGGCCAGTAATTCCCGGAGAACATCAGCGGCCACCCTTCTTCTCCTGCTGCTATCCTTTGGCAATCAACCATATACATTGTTGTAGAAGGCTGTTTTACCGTTGACGAACGTATTAGTGATTTATAGCTGCTGACAGGATTCGATGAGTTTCTCGCACAGTAATAATTCTGCGCATAGCTATTTCGCGCATAGTAAAGAAGTGTCGGCATATTCAGCCGATAGAGATCCGCCGGACAACTGAAAACTGAAGATTCAGGGGTATATCCGCCAAGCGCAGCTGACCACGTAACTTGTTTTAGATATGGCCTGAGATCAATAAACATTGTTGGGTTGGTGCCGGTAATAGTTGCCGGAAAGTAATCTGAATAATCTACTCCATACATCGAGGTAGCCTGGCCTAACTGCTTCTGATTACTTACACAATTAATTGCTTTTGCCTTGTCTCTTGCTTTATTTAACGCCGGCAGCAGCATACTGGCTAAGATCGCAATAATAGCTATCACCACCAGGAGTTCTACAAGTGTAAAAAACTGTTTACTGCTACTTCTCCGTTTAACGATAAAAACCCGACTTTTTGTTTTTTTTAACATCATTTTCCTTTTTCTTCCTTGTTCTTCCTTGTTATGTTCTTTATAATTTTCAGAAAAAATATTGTTAAAAGGTTAAATTGTTTCGCCAAATGAAAAAGTTGCCTCCGGGGAATAATTTTGAGGACTGGCATGTATTTCCGAGGAGATGCGCTGGAGCAGCAAATCTACCGACATGGCTCCTATTTGCTCAGGCTTTGAAGATATGGAGGTCATTTCCGGCTTTTTGAAGTTGGTATAGCCGAATCCGTCAGTACTCAATACCCCGATATCTTTTCCTGGGCGCAAATTTATGGTCGGCAGCCAGCCAAGACATTCCCGTCCGATTGGATCCACGCCCGCGACAATCAGAATCTTACCTTGTGGTTTCAGTTGCTTTATCCCTTCCTCCAGTGATTTGAGAGTTTCCGACAGCGGATTAATACAACAGTCTTCCACGATTAGTGTCCGGCTGCCAGCAATACTGTGATCAGCGATAAAGCTCTTGAACGCTGCCAGCCTTTCCATAAAGTTGGTTTGTTCGATTCCCGGATTGCAATAAATAAAACTGTCGTATCCCATTCTGACAGCGGTATCGAGTCCCTTTAACATACCTTCCCGGTTCGGCGGCGTGACCGTGTCCACGGACAATTTGCTCAGGCGATTTATGATAACCATTGGCTTGCCGACGCTGCGCAAGACCTTCTGAAGCATGTCGTCGGGGATCCGCTCATCCACTAGATAGCCGTCCACATTGTCCGCCACTTCCAGCATAGCGTCAACAATATGCTCCAGCGAGGCATCGCTTACCGGAGGGCGATTCAGAGATATCACCGTATGACTGGTAAACATGTTTACATGGCGGTTGCAAATTTCCGTTTGAATTCCCAGATTTATATCATTAAAATAATTGTCCGTATTGGTGTAGCCGCGCAGAGGACGGATAAAACAACCGATATTACCGGTAAAGGACGGGCGTTTTAACTCTTTATTGCTACGGACAAAATATCCGCAACCGCGTTTCTGCTGCACATAGTTTAAATCGGATAATTCCTTGTAAACCCGGAGCGCGGTAATATGGCTGACGCCATACTTGCCTTTTAAAGCGCTGACTGAGGGGACTTTGTCGCCTGGCTTGAGAATCCCGTAGTCTACCGCCCCTTTGATATCGTCAGTAATTTTCTGATACATTGAAAGCTCGGAAGCCATATTCACCACCACTAATATTAAGCATATTACCAGTAACAATACCAATATTATACATGACTGAAGAAAATTTGTCAATAGCAATATTCTGTTTTTAATAAAAAAAGTCGAGAAAAATGATTTGCAGACAAATTTATCCAGATATACTCTATAAGGTTGAAAATTTAAAATAGATTGCGAAGATTTTGAGAATTGGTTCGTATTCTGAGAGGCTGCCGATACCAGGGTATCGAAGGCCTCGAAGAGTGCGAATCCAAACTCAAAAGATCGCAACCGCTTTGCGGCGAGTGTCTTGCGGCCGTATTTTTCCGTTCCTCCTTCAGGCGATATTCATATCGCCAATCAGTCGGATCGAAAAAATCCAATCCACAATCCGACTCGTCTATATTTAAATTTTCAACCTAATAGAGTATAATCAAGCTCATAACAGTTTTAAATTTCAAACAGGGGTGGCAAATTTGAACCCGTAACGTTCGTTGTATTCCGCGATCTGTTTGGTGATATCAATGGCCAGCCGGAGCGCCCGCAGGCCGTCCTCGCCGGTCACTTTCGGGTCTGTGACTTTGCCGTTCAGCTTAGTCGCTTTCACCGCCAGCAGGAAATTTTCAAGTTCCGCCGCCAGCGCATTTTTTTCATCCAGATTAATTTCCTTTTTGGCCAACCCGATACGGTTTTTCTTGATAATCAGGCCGGAATGCGTGGCGTAGTCCATTGAAATATAGCAGTCTTCCTGGAATACCCGGAAACGGCGCATCGGTTCCATGCTGACGCGGCTGGCGGTGATATTGGCGGCGCTGCCGTTGACAAATTTTATCCGGACGCTGACAATATCCTCGGTTTTGCTGAGCACGGGAATGCCGATGGCGTCAATCCGCTCAATTTCGGAATCCACCATGGTCAGAATCAAGTCCAGGTCGTGAATCATCAGGTCAAGCACCACGCTGACTTCAGTTCCGCGGCGGTGCTGTCCGGGGCGCGCGGGGGGGTATTGCGCCAGGCGGTGAGCTTCGACAAAGCGGGTGTCCGCCGCATGTTTTTCCAGAAAATCCATTGCCGGGTTGAAACGTTCGACATGACCGATGGCCAGCACCAGATTCCGCATTCTGGCTTCTTTGACGATCTCTTCGGCCTCTTCCACTGTCGCCGCAATCGGTTTCTCGATCAGCAGGTGCTTGTTCATCTTCAACAGCGGCATGGAGGTGGCGTGATGTTTGGTGGCCGGAACCGCGACGCTGAGGGCATCGCACTGGGCGGCGAGTTCTTCCACGTTCGTAAACACTTTCAGCCCGAATTCCTGGCCGACCTTTTCGGCGGTTTCGCCGGTGACATCATAGACCCCGACGACATCGGCGTTTTCGCTTAGATTATAGAGTCTGGCGTGATGTCTGCCGAGCGCCCCGACGCCGACCACTCCGACTTTTACTTTAGCACCCTGGTCCATAGTCAATATCCTTAAATTAGATATAAAATTTTATCTATACTCTGCACGGCTGAAAATTTAACATAGATTGCGAAGATTTTGAGAATTGGTTCGTATTCTGAGAGGCTGCCGATACTGGGGTATCGAAGGCGCTCGAAGAGTGCGAATCCAAATCCAAAAGATCGCAACCGCTTTGCGGCGAGCGTCTTGCGTCCGTATTTTCCCGTTCCTCCTTCGGGCGATATTCATATCGCCTCTCAGTCGGATCGAAAAAATCCAATCCACAATCCTGCTCGTCTATTTTTAAATTTTCAGCCGTGCAGAGTATAATATACACGGTCTTTCTTAAATTTTTAGCTTTCTGTTAAAAATATTGCTTCCCAAATTTGATTTAAAGCTGTTTGACTGGCTATATTGTTGAATAAATGATGATTTTAAGCGGAGGAAAGAAAATGGAAGCGACCTGCAAACACCCGAAGAATAGACATTCATTGAGAAGACTGTTGCTGATTATTGTGATCACGGTCGCGGCTTTCCTGGCGCTTGGCGGGTGTTTTTCCGACAGGCTTATTTTTCAGCCGCCGCGCAGCGGAGTTGAGCCGGATAAAGAGATGACCATGCTTCAGGTCGCGCCGGATGTTAAAATCGCGCTGCTCTATCTGCCGTCGCTGGCGGCGGCCTATACGCTGTTGTACAGTCACGGCAATGGCGAGGACTTGTTTGACCTGAAATCGTTTCTGGCGGGATACAGTCGCCGCGGCTACTCCATACTGTGTTACGATTATGAAGGTTACGGCGCCAGTCAGGGGAAACCCGGCGAACAGAATACCTACCGCGACATTGAAGCGGTCTACCGCCATATGACCGGAACGCTGAAAATACCGCCGGAAAAAATAATTTTATACGGGCGTTCCGTGGGCAGCGGCCCGACCTGCTATCTGGCGGAGAAATACCCGGCGGCGGGAATGGTTCTGCAAAGCCCGTTCACCAGCGCGTTCAAGGTGGTTTGTCCGGTTCCGCTGCCGTTTGACAAATTTCCGAACCTGCAAAGAATCAAGAACATTAAAATGCCAATATTAATCATGCACGGCAGGCTGGACGGGGTCATCCCGTTTCAGCATGGGCAGACGCTGTTTGAAACCGCCGGTCAGCCCAAATATTTCTTTGAAGTCCCTGACGCCGGGCACAACGATCTGGAATTTAAAGCCGGAGACCGTTACTGGCAGGAACTCGATAAGTTCGCCGGATCCCTGCAAAATAAGAAATAGCGGCGCATATGCTCATTCTGAACATTTTGGACCCCAGGGCGCAGTACCGTTTTAACCACAGAGGCACAGAGACACAGAGAAATCTTTTTCTACTCATTTTGGACATACCATGGGCACATTTTGGACATACCTATGCAGGACTGTTTTGCCTGCCGCTTGCAACCGCTGGTTAAGACTTTCCTTAACAAAGACCAATAAACCGGACAGCGTCCGTTTTGGACATCTTGGACACCGCCTGAGCAGGGGGCCGTCGAAGGTTGTCCAACATTTCCGAGACTTTGGAGACCGCTTTGAGGCTGTTGTCATTTTGTTTTCTCATTTTCAATTCTCAATTTTCCATTTTCAATTGTTATGTCCGGTTAAGATTGCCGTTAACTGATGCATCCCGTAGTCGCGGGAACATTATACACATTTTGGACACCCGTCCGCCTTGTTTTAACCACAGAGACACAGAGAAATCCTTTTCTACCCATTTCGGACACCCGTTCCTGTGTAGCGCCCTCTCTCTGAGAGGGAAGATTTAAAACCCCATCCGATACGGACGGCACTACAACAAGCCCCATTTTGGACAGCCTATGAGCACATTTTGGACACCCGTTCCCCTTGCTTTAACTATCCACCATTTACCATTTACCATTCACCATTCACATTCTGGACATTTTGGACACCCGTTCCGGTGTAGCGCCCTCTCTCTGAGAGGGAAGATTTAAAACTCCGTCCGATACGGACGGCACTACAACAAAATCTATTTTGGACACGTCTTACCCCCATTTTGGACACCCGTCCGACACGGACGGCACTACAACAAAACCCATTTTGGACATCATCTACCCTCATTTTGGACAACCGACTCCGAGTTTTTGGAGACAAGTTGAACATAATGTTTTTCAGTTTTTTCAAACAACTCCGAGAGTTTAGAGTGCCATTGAGTACAACAGAAGCCCAGAGTACATCAAGCTTCCAGCTTGAGTAAAATCACAAGCAGGATGCTTGTGGTACTTTGAAATAAAGTACATCAAGCGGCGGGTTCGGCGACTCCGCCATACTACAACTCCGACACTTTGGATAGCCGTTGAACAAAACTACTTTTTAACCACGGAGGGCACAGAGGGCACGGAGGTAAAACAGGGGGTCAGCAAATTACTGCGGATATCGCAGTAATTCGCTGACTGCTCAGTCTTTTCTTCGTCCCCCCTCTCAGTGTTCTCAGTGAACTCTGTGGTAAATCTGTTTTTATGTTTCCTAATTTTCAACTTTCAATTAATCCATAGTTCCCCATTTTAAAATTTAAATCAAAGTCTACATATATAGTAATTTTGTCAACGCAGACTGTGAAAGTAGGCTCAAATAACGCGGTAAAATGAATTTTGAAACTGGGCGGCAAAAACCGGTTTAACCGCCAATGAACGCTACTTGACGCTAATTTGATCGGATGGAATTTGTATTTTAACAGGGCTTGCCCGCCGCAGACGCGGATGGGCAGAAACAACAGAATTAGTTTTTATTCATTAAGGATCAGCAACGATGAACTGGTTGTTATGCATACCACATTTTAAACACCGCCGCCCACGCCCTTAAACTTCTCAACAAAAGCGGCAATTTTTTGGAATACACTTTGTTTTTTGCTTAAATACTGCGGATTAAGCGGGCTCATTCTGGGGAGGATCGCGTTTAATTCAGTACCGTTATCACTGGCATATTCTCGTTTTAATGAAGCGGAGATATACCGTTTCGCTGCTTCTTCATTCAGGTTCTCATCAGTAATCAATTCAACAACCACACGCCGTTGTTCAGCCCGCGCAAAGGAGAAGAACGCATCGATGATGCTTGCTTTGTCCTGAATGGCGTCGAGGTCGGTTTGATTGATAAAGTCAACCACTAAACTCTCTTTTGCGCGGTTGCCGATGCTGGAACGGATGAGACGGCGCACATCTTCAATTAAGGTTGCTTTATCTTTACGTTTTTTGTTGTTTTCAAAAATCAGCTCAAGAATATAATCAAGGTTGATTTCCTGTGATTTAAGAAGATCCACTTCAAAAACCACATCATCCCAATCAAGGGTGGAAGAATCTTTTTCATTGCCGGATTTTTCACGACGCAGCCAGTCGCGAATATCGTTATAGGTTGAACGGTAATCCTGAATCGTGCGCACGCCGGGAACCGGGATTTCCTGCATGGCGGCGAACTGTTCATCGTTCAGGCAGCGCTTTGCTTTGAACTCTTCAACAGCTTGCGGGTCAGCGGTATCCAGGCGCTGCAAGGCCTGCAACCATGCAAATTCATCGTAATTTTGCAAAATGTTTTCGACGCGCAGGTATTCACCAAAGAGTTTCGCGAACTCCTTTTTATCTTTCTCTTTCACGATTTCATCGGGATTCGGGAACCTCTGCCGGAGTTCCCGCACTACATCCAAGTAACCACGGCGAGCCTGGCCCGTCAACACATCGGTAAAGCCTTCCATGTATTCTTTATAGCTTTTTTCCAATACCACATTTTTGGTGTTGCTGTCGCCAAACAAAGTGATGGCGTCGATGGTGACCTGTTCCAAATCACGGAAGGTTACGATATTTCCAAAGGACTTGGTGGCGTCATAAATACGATTGGTGCGAGAAAATGCTTGTATCAAACCGTGATAGCGCAGATTTTTATCGACAAAGAGCGTATTCAGCGTGGGAGCGTCAAAGCCGGTTAAGAACATGCCGACGACAATAATCAAATCAATTTCCTGTTTTTTGACCCGTAAAGAGAGGTCGCGGTAGTAGTTTTGAAACGCTTTGCTATCAACACCGTAATTTGTTTTGAACAGAGTGTTATAGTCATTGATTGCGGAGTTCAAAAACTCTTTGGCGCTGCTGTCCATTGCGGTAAGCTCAAAGCTTTCATCAAGAATGTCCCCGACGGCATCTTGTTCTTCATTGGCCGCAAAAGAGAAAATGGCGGCAATTTTGAGCGGTTTTTCACTCCCTTTCTGCAGGTTGCGAAGGGTTTCATAGTACAGCTTTGCCGCATCGACACTGCTCACGGCAAACATGGCATTGAAGCCTTTGCCGCCGGCGCCAAGCCGGTGCGTTTTTTGCCTGAAGTTATCCAGGATGTACTGCGAAATTTCTCTGATACGCGCAGGATGCAACAGGGCCTGTTTGTTCTCGGCGGCGGTTAGTTTTTTCTCGTCCAGCTCCGATTCAATGGCTTTAAACTGCGGGCGCACATCGTTGTAGTCAACTTTGAACTTCAGCACTTTTTCATCGCGGATGGCGTCGGTGATGACATAGGAGTGCAGTTCACGGCCAAAGACGGAGGCGGTGGTTTCCGCGCCGAGGGCGTTTTGCGGGAAAATGGGGGTTCCGGTAAAGCCGAACTGACAGAACTTTTTGAATTTCTTATTGAGATTTTTCTGAGCTTCACCGAATTGAGAGCGGTGCGCTTCATCAAAGATAAACACAACCTGCTTTTGATAAATGGGCAGATTGTCTTCACTTTTCATCAGGTTGTTGAGTTTCTGAATGGTGGTGACAATGATTTTGTTGTCATCTTTTTCAATGTTGCGTTTCAGCCCCGCGGTGTTCTCCGAGCCGTTGACGCTGTCGGGGGAAAAGCGCTGATACTCTTTCATCGTTTGAAAGTCAAGATCTTTACGGTCAACCACAAAAAAGACTTTATCAACAAAATCGAGTTCTGTTGCCAGGCGCGCCGCTTTGAAGCTGGTTAATGTTTTGCCTGAACCGGTGGTATGCCAGATATACCCGCCGCTTTCGGCGGCGCTCCAGTTTTTCGCCTGGTGCGTGCTGTTGATTTTCCACAAAATGCGTTCGGCGGCGGCAATCTGGTAGGGACGCATCACCAGCAAAGTATCACTCACGTCAAACACGGAATACCGGAGCAGGACTTCGAGCAGCGTCTTTTTTTGAAAGAAGGTGGCGGTAAAATCTTTCAGGTCTTTTATGAGGGAGTTGTCTGATTTCGCCCAGTTCATAGTGAAATCGAAACTGTTTTTATCCCGCTTGGTGGTGTTGGCAAAATAACGGCTGTCGGTGCCGTTGGAAATCACGAAAAGCTGCAAATACTTGAAGAGTGAATGTTCGGCATTAAAACTCTCTTTGCTGTAACGGTGCACCTGATTGAAAGCTTCACGAATGGCGACACCGCGTTTCTTCAGCTCGATTTGCACCAGCGGCAGGCCGTTTACCAGAATGGTCACATCGTAGCGGTTGGCATGGGCTCCGGCCTGTTCAAACTGCCGAATAACCTGCACCTTATTGCGGGCGATGTTTTTCTTATCGACCAGATAGATGTTTTGGATATGGCCGTCGTCAAAGACAAAATCGTGAATATAGTTGTCGTGGATTTTGCGGGTTTTGTCAACGATGGAATCGCTGGGCTTGTCTAAATATTCCTCCGCAAAGCGCAGCCATTCACCTTCGGAAAACTGCACATTGTTGAGGGCCTGGAGCTGAACGCGAACATTTGTCAGCATGGTGTCATGGGTCTTTACATCGCGCAAATACTCATAGCCCTGGTTTACCAGGTCGGTGATCAACTCCCCCTCCAAATCGTACTCGTTTTGATAGGATTCACATACCCGCCAATCTTTGGTGTATTTATCCAGAACGATAAAGTTGTTCAATTCCGCAATGGTTTTTGTGTAATCAATCATTTTTAATTTCTCCGTTTTTCGCTTCGTATGCGATAAAGACGTTCCGTAAAACCGCCCTCTTTTTCAAAATCCCGCGCCAGTCGTTCGACCTGGCGGTCGAGAAGGTGGCAGGCGAGATTTAGCAGGGAAAGTACGCCGTTGGCGGCCAGACACGCAGAACTCAGGGACGGACACGGACTTCCACCGACCTGCACAGAATGTGTGCTGCTGTCCTTGTCAGTCCGTATGTCACTGCTCGTCCTTGTCCGGCCCTGTCTATCCTGGCAAATCTCTCTCTCCTCTGCCACCCACGCCGCAAACGCGTCTACCGTCGGCGGCTTCAGCGCCTTGAAGCGCGTCAGTGCCGGATGATCGGGCTCCAGCATCACCAACCACCGCTGCCGCAGAAAATCCTCATAATCCAGCTTCAGCTCCTCCAGACTCGCCCGCGCCACCTGCGTCAACTTCAGCTCGGTCTTCTTTGAAGTCGCCGAAGCCTGAGACCCCTCCGCAATATTCTGCACGCCTGATCGTGCCGCCTGCACCATCTGGTCTTTTGTCCGGCTGAACTTATCCACATACTTTTCGCAGAACCGCACGGTGATGTCATACACCAGTTGCGACACCTGAAAACTTTTCAGTTTGCGATAACCGCCATGCCGTGGAATCAGCTCAGACATCATTAACCTCTTGTATTTTCAGAATGCCTGCTTCGCAACAATAACCCTTGTAAATATGCTTGCCATTCCAGCTCGTTAACTCACCACTCATCATTCATTATCCTCCGGCTTTGGAAAACTCAATAACATCTCGCGGTAATACTCATACTGTTTTTGACGCAGTTCGATTTCACGGGGTAAACCTTCGGTGATCGAGTTTGTCAAGGCGTCAAATTTATCCAGGATGGCGACGACGCGGGCTTGTTTGGCAAGGGACGGTACAGGGATTTGATACTCTTTGACCTTAGGATCGAGCCGTAAATAAAATCACTTTTAATGGGCTACATATCTCTGATATCTGTTCTATCGCCCATCATTAATCACTGTTAAAAATCTTCATATCAAACGAATTGCGGCACTTGAAAAATGCGCGCGGCG
>CAIKZE010000200.1 GCA_903831825.1 uncultured Lentisphaeria bacterium
CGCCAAAGGCGAAATGCTTTAAAGCCGCTGCGGAGACCGGCGTTCTCAGGTTTTCCTTCATTATCTTCATGCACTTCATGGTGAGACTGCATTTGCCTTTTTTCGTGAATTTTCGTGCTTTTCGTGGTTAAGGTGTATTTCGTATTATGGCCTCAATCTTCCACTGTAATTTTTCTGCATAAAATGGTTTTGCGTTTTATGTTATCTTCATCCGGATAGTAAAAATCACTGTAAAAGAACAGGGCGCTGTTCCGGTCCAGCGGCACAATCTCCGGATTATTGCAGGCGCCTACCCAGTCGTGAAATTTTGGCTGGTCAACTTTTATGTTGGCCAGGTGGCTGCGGTCTCCGGGAGTCATGAGTTCCAGCGGTTCGCTCCATTCTGTTCCGCTGTCATTGGTGGCGGCGCGGATAAACATACCGGGACGGGCGTAGCATAACAGCGTTGTGCCGCCTTCCAGCCGGCATAAGCGCGGCAATATACCGACTTCGGCAAACTTGACCGGTTTTGACCAGGTATAACCGTCATCGGTGGAACGTGACATATACATGGGAGCCCATTCCCAGCCGGTATACGCATACCAGGTTGAACGGAAAAACCATACGATTGAGCCATCCGGCATGAACTCAAAGTCGCTGTCGCTGAAGCCGCCGCTCTGATAAGGATATTCATAACCGTCAGCCTCGTATTCCATATGTCCGCGCCGCTGGAAGGAGTGTCCGTAATCTTCGGAACGGAACAGTTCCGCCGAGTAATAGGGGCTGTACTGGCCGTTCGCCGGATTGAGATGTCCTTCGCCCGAAAAAGCGCTTATCCAGATGGCTCCGTCCGGCCCAAGTTTGGGGTTTCCGCGTGGAAAGATCGGTTTCAGGACATTGTCGTATCCGGAGCCGGAATAAACCACGCGGGTTAAATACGGCCAGTCCACCGGAACCCGTTCCGCAACCGGTTCGGTCTGCCCGGCGGGAACCCGCTTTGCCAGCCATTCTTTTTTCGACAGACTGTCCGGCAGGCGGTCGGCGTTGTATGCCTTGATGAGGACGCCGCCCTGCCAGGAGGTCATGCCGTCCGGAATCGGCATGGTACCTTCATCAGCCCTTTTGCTGAAGTCATATCCGGGCGTGAGCTGCTGCTGGGAAGGGAATTTGTACTTATCTAGTTTTATTCCGGATTCCATGGGGAAATAGATGCGGTCGCCGTTTTGCAGCAGCAGTCCGCATTGTGTCGATACCGAGGCGTCGATCTCTTTCCAGGTCACCCCTTGATCTCTGCTTTCAAACCATCGGTTTGTTTCGCCGAAAGACTTGATGTCATCATCGGTAACATGCACGGCCACGACCAGTCTGTCGCCGAGGTTGTAGGGGCGCGGGAACTGGTAAGCCCCCCAGAGTTGTTCTTCCGGGCGGATACCTCTTACAATAACATGTTCTTCACCCATCGTGAGTTTCATGAGCATAATCCTTTTTTTAAAATATTTCAATATCCAATATCCAACGTAACAGCCCAATTTTCAATATCCAATAACCAACACGGAATGTCCAATATCCAACGTAACAGCCGGAAAACTAAAACCTAAAACTTAAAGCCAAATTTCAATATCCAATAATCCGTCCCGCTCTGCGGGATCCCGCGAAGCGGGAGAATGTCCAATGTCCAAGTTTTAACAGCCGTAAACCTAAAACCTAACAGCCCAAACTCAATATCCAATATCCGTCCCGCTCTGCGGGATCCCGCGAAGCGGGAGAATATCCAATGTCCAAGTTTTAACAGCCTAAAACCTAAGCCCTATAAAAGTTGCGGAGGA
>CAIKZE010000201.1 GCA_903831825.1 uncultured Lentisphaeria bacterium
AAAACACGGAGATTTTCATATCGCCGCGAATACTCACGCACTGATGGATGACTTCACGAACTCGGTACTCTCAAGTAATGATAATGGTAATAATAATAATAATAATAATTATATTTTATAGCTTCGATACTGAATCGATTGAGCAGAATTCCGCTGACTTCGATATCGGTTTGGCTAAGCTGACGGAGACAGCGTTTTACGAGTTCGATTCTAGTCTTGCCGGCGGTGATGATGAAGATGGTGGCGTCAGCGAGATGGCCGATAATTGAGGTGTCCGCCATGTTCAAAGTCGGCGGCGCATCGATGAAAATGTAATCGTAACTTTGCGACAGTTCTTCCAGCAATTGCTTGAATTCATCAGTCATCAGCAGTTCGGTCGGGTTGGGAGGAATCGGACCGCTGCTGATCAGGTCAAGTCCTTTATTCAGCGCATTCCGGTGAATGGCGTCCTGGGAAGGCGTGGCTCCGACGATAATGGAAACTAAGCCTTTAGTATTATCCACCGAGAAAAACTTGTGCATGAAAGGCTTCCGCAAGTCGCAGTCCAGGATGATCACTTTTTTCCCGGACTTGGACATGGATAAAGCCAGATTGGCAATGATGGTTGATTTGCCTTCTCCCGGCAAGGCGCTGGTGAACATGACGATTTTGGACTTATTTTTGCCGGGTACCATGAATTCAATATTAGTACGCAGAATCTTGAAAGCCTCGACGATGGCGTGATTGTTTTTTTCAACGCCAAAAAAACGGGGTGTCAGTATTGCAACGCCGTGCTTGTTTTTCTGTTTGCTCTCTTGCGGGTTATCATCGATTTTAGCTTCCGGGATGGTGCCGATCACGTTTTTGCCGATGCGCTCCGGAACTTCTTCAGGGATTTTTATAGTCCAGTCCAGCATTTCTTTGACTGATGCCGCCAGCAATGCCAGCCCCAATCCCAGCATGAAGCCGATGATGGCATTTACCAGCGGTTGGGGCTTTACCGGATTTTCAGGCAACTCCGCCGCATCAATAATCTGTATGCTTTTCAAGTTCATGATGTCCTGGATTACTTTGATGAACACTTCCGCCGTAGTGTTGGCTACGAAAACGGCTACCTCCGGATTGGAACTGGATGCGACAATTTTTACCATCCTGGTATTGCGCTGTATGTCAGAACTTATTTTATAATTTTTTTTGTTTTCGTTAATAAATTTATGTTGTTTCAGCCTGTACACTTCATCCTGCACCTTGCGGCTGGTGATGATTTCTTTGTAATCATTAACCAGACGGCTGTTGGCTTCAATGTCCATATACTGATTTTTGAGTTTTTGAGTTTTCTCGTCATCAGACGACTCCCAGGCGAAGATTGTCGTATTGGCTTCGTAAACCGGAGTAAAAACCCATTTGCTTAAACCCCATCCGGAGAAACCGCCGAGTGCCGCGGCAAGTAAAATAATATGCCAATATTTCAATACAATCCGGACAATGGTTTGCAGATCGATGTCAAATTTAAACTCTTCCATAAAGTTATTACCCCTATAATAGATGATAAGAAATAAACCGCTTAAAATAATCTAAATATACTGGAAAACAAGTGAAAATAACTGCTCAGATGGAATAAACCGGATGAGGTTTGCGATTATTTGGAAAAAGTGTTTTCCGGAACATACTCGCGGGCAATAAGCCGCAATCCATTCTCATCGTTATTGGACACCAGTTTCTCTATTTTATCTATATCGACACGATTTTCAATGGACAAATTATTCTTTTTGAGTACTCTGATTTTTTCATGTTCTGACTTTTCGACATCTTCATCTTCCGTAATCAGCTCTTCATATTCTTTTTCGCCGGGACGCAAACCGGTAAACTTGATTTTAATATCCCTGTCCGGAATCAATCCCGAAAGTTCAATCATCCGCTTGGCCAGGTCCACTATTTTTACGCATTCGCCCATTTCCAAAACAAATATTTTGCCGTTCTCCCCGATTGCCCCGGCTTGCAGCACCAGGTCAACCGCTTCCGGTATGGTCATGAAATAACGGCGCATTTCCGGGCTGGTTACGGTAACCGGACCGCCCCCTTCAATTTGTTTTTTAAACAACGGGATTACGCTGCCGCTGCTGCCGAGCACATTGCCGAACCGAACCGCCATAAATTCAGTGCAGATATGCGGACGCTCCATCAGCAACCGTTCCGCAATCCGCTTGGTGGCGCCCATGATATTGCTTGGACGCACCGCCTTGTCGGAAGAAATCATGACGAAGCGTTTCACCTGACACTGTTCCGCCGCTTCAATAAGCCGGTTGGTGCCGATGACGTTATTGCGAAAACATGCCGGAACATTTTCTTCCATAAGCGGGACATGCTTATAGGCTGCGGCATGATAGATAATGTCAATTCCATCGGCCATAACAATTGCATTCTTTATTTCCTCAGGATGCCTGATGTCGCCGGCCACCGGAATGATTTTCAGGTGCGGGAAATTTGAACTGAGCTCAGCTTCCAGCGAATATAGCGCGATTTCGGAGAATTCAAACAGTACCAGAACCGCCGGCGCATAATGTGCAATCTGGCGGCACAGTTCAGAGCCGATACTGCCGCCCGCTCCGGTAACCATCACCTTTTTATATTTCAGACTTTCCCTGACTATCTTCCGGTCTAGCTTTTGCACGTCCCGGAGCAGCAAATCTTCAATATCGATTTTTTGGAACATTGACACCGAAACATTGCCCAGCGTCAAGTCCGAGATGGATGGAATCTGCCGGAACTGGCAGGCTACTCCGGCACGGGAGCAACTCTCAATAATTACGTTCATATATCTGGGTTTGCGGAACGGAGCTAGAATGAGAATGCTGTTTACCCGGAATTGTTTGGCAACTTCGCCGATATTGCGCAGTTTGCTGTAGCAGACCGGTACCCCGTGGATTTTAGTGCGATCCATATCGCGATTATCGGTTACAACGCCGACAAACCGTCCCAGGGATACCGTTTTGGACAGGCGCAGGATTAAATCAGTATCGTCAATATTGCCGACGATCAATACCCGTTCCACGCATCTGCCGCGGCCTGACATATTCTTGCGCAACATGTATTCCCGCAGATACCGCACGATCAATCTGCCGCTGGCAATCCACAGCGTCAGCAGGATGAAATTCAATATAAAAACAGACCGCGGGAAGTTGGCGAAAGACAAATTATTCAAAAGATACACAAAGAACGCAAACGTAATGTTTGCCGCTAACGAAGCATCAATCGCGCGCAATAAATCGTCGATGCTGAAATAAGACCATAATCCGGAATGAAGCTTGAATAACGCCAGCGCCAACACGGAGATCAGCACGTATATGGGGAGGGTTTTTAATAACAGCATAGATGCTTCCGGAGGAATATTGCCATCGAAACGCAGCAGAAATGATGCGTAGTAACACACCGCTGAACCGATAACGTGTCCTGACACGATTAACATCCGGCGCAAGAGCACATGCTGTCGAATAAAATTATAAAAAGACATTATCGTATTCATCATTTTAATTTTCATCATCACTATCCTCTGTTTTTCGCACTTTGCCGCAAACTTAAAATCATTATAATATGGGAGTTCTTTACTGGATTTAAGGATATAACATTATTTCAAAGCTACAGACATAACTTTTTTTACCGCGGATATAGTGTTCTCAATGGCTTCATCATCGAGCGTTGGGTGTACTTGAAACATTAGAGAACTGGACCCGATTTTATAATCATTGGGAAGATGTTTTTTCAACCGCAGATTTCTTGTTTGACCGGAGATTAAACAATTTACTTCTTCCCAGGCATCTTCCAACCCGATACCCCATGTACTGCCTTGCTGGCATACCACGCCCTCCGCGGCAATGGCTGCGACAACTTTGTCTCTGGACCAACCGTCAGCAAGTTTTGCAGTATCCAGGATAACATAATATTTATAGTAGGCGTGGAAAATATGCTCCGGCGGCGGTACAATTTGAAGTCCGTCCACTTGAGCCAGTCCTTCATCCAGTATTTTTGCGAATCTCCGTCGCTTCGCAATCCATTCCGGTAACTTTGCTAACTGTTTCCGCCCGATTGCCGCCTGCATTTCCGTCATGCGCCAGTTTGTCCCCAGACTGGTATAATATGATGTTGACGTTTGGTTTTTGTCCGCCAGCGGATGGTTTAATGGTAAATTGTATTTATTAAAATCTTTGCCATGATCTTTGTAAGACCATGCTTTTTTATATAACAAGGGATCATTGGCAGTCAACATTCCACCCTCGCCGCCAGTAGTTATAATCTTATCCTGGCAAAATGAGAATGCGGCAATACTGCCAATTGAACCAAGCATTTTATCTTTATATTTGCCGCCAAGGCATTGAGCACAATCTTCAATGACTTTTACATCGTGTTCCCTCGCAAAGGCCATGATTTCGTCCATCTCGCAGGCGCAACCGGCCAGATGAACACATATTATGGCCTTAGTTTTATCGGAGAAAACAGTTTTTATCGTTTCCAATGTGATATTTTGACTTTCCGGGTCTATGTCAGCAAATACCGGAATTGCTCCCCTCATCACACATGCACTGGCTGACGCGATAAAAGTACGATTGGTGACAATTACTTCATCTCCATTACCGATATTCAGCGCATAAAGCGCCAGTTCCAATGCCAGAGAACCATTAGCCAGGGTAATGGCATAATCCGTGCCGATATAGTTTGCAAATTCGCGTTCAAACAGTCCGTTTTGTCCCCGCACCCTGCTGCCGTCCGCAAGCGTGAAAATCTCTCCGGTCCAATAGTTTACCCTGCCTGACTTAAGGACATCGGAAACGGCTTGAATTTCATCATCAGAAAAATGCGGCCACGGGGGCCAAGCTTTGTTTCTGACAGGCATTCCGCCATCAATTGCCAACGTTTGAGTCATATTGTAATTCCCACTCCGGTTATTTAAAATGTTTCATTATAATTTTATATGAATGATTCGCCGTATAATTATCTTCTAAGTATCTTCGAGCTTTTCCACCCATACGTTTTCTCGATTCTTCATCACATAGTTGCTGTAACTTGCTGTTAAATGACTCAACATCTCCACTTTCACACCAACAGCCGAAGCCGCCATTCTCTATAACTTGTCCCACATCGGTATTAACATCAGTAGCCGCCAAAACCGGCATCGAGGCTTGCATATACGAAAGCAGCCTGGATGGGAAATTGGGTATTGTAAAACGCTTATCAAGGAATATCAAACCGACGTCACACGAATTCACCAGTGTTTCATAATCATTCTTTGGCAGTTGCGTGAATAGTTGCGTATTGGCAGGCTTTTCTGTATCCATAAAAGCCTTGAGTTTATTGAAGTCTGTTCCAGAACCAACTATCACAAAATGTATCTGTTTGCTGGTTTGGTTAGCTTTCAGGCATTCAATCAAGAAATCGATGCCTTGCGGTTTGCCAAGATTTCCCCCATATATGAACACTGTTTTATCAAGCGGAATATTATATTTTTTCTTAATCTTTATTATTGTGTTCTCATCTTTTTCTATTGCCACGGGTTCTACACTGTTAGGGCATATCTCAACAATATCGGCAGATATCTCCGGGTTATTCTTCAATACAAAATCCACATTAGCCTGTGACATGCAGCCAATGCAATCCGACTGTGCATACAATCTTTTCTCCTTACCCCTGAAATATCTATAAATCAGGCTTCCTCTATTAAACATCTGCAAATCCACCGCGTTCTGAGGGAATATGTCTTTCAACATCAGGTAGGTGAATGCATTATCGCGTTTTTTTATATATGCTACAGTACTGGCTATCGTTATTGGCGGCGTTGAATACAATACAAGATCGAATTTTACTCCATAGAAGTACTTATTTATTGCTTTCTTAAATTGAGAACCGATAAGCAGCGTTGCAATGCCTTTTTCTATGAGCCCGCTTTTCGTTATATTGCCGGTTTTCACTCGCAGCACTTGCATCCCGTACTCAGTTTTTATCTGTGTAGGCAAGCCAGTCCGTTTTTCTCTCTGGCACACAACATATACTGAATGTCCATTATCCCGAAAACATCTAAGCAAATCAGGGTAGACTGCATTTTCGTTCAATTCAGCCAACCCCCCGATTGAAAGAAATAAAACGTTCATTCGGTCACCCAAACTACTTTATAGGGGTTATTATTTATCAAAGTCATCTCTATATTTTGGAAAGAAGCCGCTCATGCTATCTATAACGGTTTGCAAATTAGCGTCAACTTGTTTTTCACCCGTTCTGAGTGCAATTAATTTTTCGTATTTATCTTTATCAAAGATCTTCTTGCCTACATAGAAATCACATACGCCGTTCGGTGCTAAGCTCTTCTTATATTTGAAGATACCGTCATCCTCGCCATAGCCGCCGCCCAGGATGAAGTTTTTAAGGCGCTTTTCTTTAGCCCACTTGATAATCTCGTATTTCAGGAAATCGTTGGGGCGCAGATTGAAAAAATCATGATTGGTACCTCCTAGAAATGAGTAGCAATTCTCGCTTCCATATAAAACAAGCTCGGTTGAGATAACTTGTCCTTCACTCAGAACATGTAAATAAACGTAATTATTCTCCATCTTGTTAAGCGTTTCAAAAAACTCTCTTGAAAAGAAGAAATTCTTCTTGGCGCTTGTGCGATCCATGGTGCTGTAATATATATTGAGAAAATCATCCAGCCTGGCGCCGGTTGGGTCGATTTCAATATTCAAACCGGAGCTGGCGGCTCTGTTCAAGTTTTTCCGGACTTTATGTTCAAAATCTCTCAGAATTTCATCGAGCGATAATTCCAGCGAGCGCACCACATTACGGGTATGGGTTTCGCATTTGCCATTATAATACGGTTGGTAGTCGCTGAACAAGTGAAACCTTACGAACTCGCTCACAAATTGTTGTTCCCGGCAGTAGTTTTCATATGCCTCGCAGACAGCCTTACCGTTTTCTCCTTCTATCCAAAAACCGCCATATCCATAGGGGGTGGAAAGATCAAACCACATGTTGACGGGCAACTTGTCTTTAAAAGGCGCTGCTTCTGCAATATCCCGCTTCATCACGACATTCATTGCTCTGGTTCCGCCATCATCATAGTAGAACAGGAGCGGCTCCCCATCCCCTTGCAGTTGAAATGCCTTTGAATAGCCGGAAAGATAGTAGACATCATAGTCTTTAAAACTTTTGACGATGCCGTCCCATTTTTCAGATTCGTTTATTGTAATTACTGATAACATATTTATTCTTTAACCTTTATTGGCCAGTTGTTTTACAGAAATCTATCAACAATTCAACCATCTCTGCATAATTATTTACATCCACATCCTGATGTACCGGCAAATTCATAATATGCCGTGATAAATCAATGCTTGCTTGATATTCAGAGCATTGTAATGGTTCAATGAGGGTATGATACAGACTCACAACCCCGTATCCGTGCTGATTCATCAACTCATAGATTTTATTCCTGTCGCCTTTTACAATGCGGATTGGGAATGTTTGAGGAACTGTACCCGGCATCAGTTCCTTTGATTTGAGAGGGATGAAATATTCTGCAACATCTTTTGAATTTACAATACTTTCCAGTACCGCATAGTTTTTGCGCCTTATCCGGGCAATATTTTTTACATCATATTGCCAGGGATTATAGGCCGTAGTATTGAAGTCATCTCCGCCATATTTTAATCGGGACAACCGTTCATTGTGAACAACTAAACTGCCTCCGTGCTTAAAGGGAAACATTTTATGCAGCGAGAAGAAAGTGGCATCCGAATAGTTTTCTTCCGTATATTGATAGGTGAAAAATCCATGTGCGTTATCCTCAATCAGCCATCCTGAATGCTTTTTTATCGTGTCAGCAATATCTTTTACTCTAGAATCTATAAATCCGAAGTAGTTGACCACCAGCACCACAAACTTGTCATTTTCTGATTTTGCAATGCGCTCAAATAAGTCATCACAATTTATGCTCAGGTCGGATGTCATTTTATAGTATTGAACGGCAAGCCCCTCCAATTTGCTGATCGGATCGAATATCCCGCTTCCTTCCTTGGGAGACCAACCAATGTATCCCGGCAAGAATACTGTATTAATCATACCCTCGGCTGACATATTAGAGAACAAATCAAACATGCCTTCCCGTGCACTGTTGTAATAATACTCATGACGCAGACAGTTGTCCGCCAGGCTGGCTGTTTTTTGAATTTTCATTCGGTTGCTCTCAGTTCTTTTTCAAGTTGAACACGCACTGCCACAAAGCCGTTTGACTTGTAGAATTTCATAGTTTTCTCGTTTGCAACAGTTGTCATCAATTCAAGCTTTCTGATGCCTTTTTCGCTGGCGATTACTTCCAGTGAGTTCAGTAATCTTGTTCCAATTCCGCCTGATCTTTCCATTGAATTTACGATAATATGCCCGACATGTAATCTCTGTTCTCCGAATACTTCCCTCCGATAAGCCCAAATGAATCCGGCAATAGCCGTTCCTTTAAAAGCTCCGATGAGGATAGCAGAACCATCATTCAGGAAACGCCGCATATTATTATAGTTGCTGTTTACGGGTTCAGCTAAATCGCCGATCCCCGGGAAATTAATCCGGATATTATCTTCCAATAAGCTTATGAGAACATTTTTATTTCTGATAAGGTCATCTTCAGAAATAAGCCTGATTTCTATTGTTTTATCCATTGATTCCACGATTGAATTCCTTTTTCCTTTCTACATCCAAGTCTTTTAACACATGTTCTGAACCGACTAGTATGTCTTTTCGCTTCAGTACCACTAACATGGTGTCTATTACGATCTTCACATCGAGCATGAAAGAGAGATTATTTACATAATCAATATCAGTTTTGAACCGGTCATCCCACGTCAAGGCATTTCTTCCTCTGATTTGTGCCAGTCCAGTAATTCCCGGCCTTACTGTACTTCTTCGCCTTTCATTTGCGCGATAATACGGCAAGTACCTGATCAGCAATGGTCTTGGTCCTACAATTGACATATCGCCTTTGAGAATATTGAACAGTTCCGGCAGTTCGTCCAGAGATGTACTTCTTAGTAATCTTCCAAACCGCGTCAAGCGAATTTCATCCGGGCATAACTCTCCATTTTCATCTCGCTTATTGTTCATTGTCCGGAATTTGTAAATGGTAAATATATTTTCATTAAGTCCCGGTCGTTTCTGTTTAAATATCGTTGGACTGCCGAGTTTAAACCTTACCAACACAACCACTGTCAACAAAACAGGCGACAAAGCAATAATTGCGCATAGTGATAATACAAAGTCCATTACCCTTTTGATACAATTTTTGTACACTCCGCTTTTAGCAGTGTGCTTTATATTGGAACTAATCTCTGTTTGCATGTCTGTTTCTACAACCTTTGCAATTCTACTGACAGGAGGAGATTCTTTATTTCTGCCAGTCGTAACGGCTGAATTCATCCATATTCCGCCAGCGATGAGTCAATTTGGCGGTTCCAATAATAAATTTTGTAACCCGCAGGGATGTATTTGCCACTTCATATTCTATCGGGATCTCGCGATTCGGGAAAAGTTCCTGCTCCGTGGTTACCACCTGTATGGCATTCAACAGCACATCAGGATCAAGTCCGGTCATGATGATGGAGCCGGCATCGAGCGCTTCCGGACGCTCCAGTGAATTCCTGATGGTAACTGCCGGAAAATTCAGGATGGCGGATTCTTCGCTGATGGTGCCGCTGTCGGAGATGGCGCAGAAAGCATTGATTTGCAGTTTGTTGTAATCGAAGAAGCCGAACGGTTTGAGGAATCTGATGTCTTTATCGGCAACATTCAAGTTCAATTTTTCCAGGCGGTTGCGGGTCCTGGGATGAGTGGAAACGATCACCGGCAGTTTATATTCGTCGTACAATCTTTCCAGACATGCCACGACCCGGCGCAAATTGTCGGGATGATCGACATTTTCTTCGCGGTGAGCGCTGACGATAAAATATTTGCCCGGTTCAAGCTGTAAATCTTGCAGAATGTTTGAAGCATTGATTTTATCCAGTCTGCCAGTCAATACCTCCCGCATGGGCGAACCGGTCAGATAAACAAACCGGTGTGAAAGACCCTCGCTAAGCAGATGGCGTCTGGCATGTTCCGTGTAAACGAGATTGAAGTCGGAGAGATGATCAATCATTTTTCGGTTGGTTTCTTCGGGTACATTCGGGTCGAAGGAACGATTTCCCGCTTCCATGTGGTAAGTTGGAATTTTCATCCGCTTGGCCATCAGCAGGGCAATGGCGCTATTGGTGTCGCCGAGCACCAGGAATGCATCCGGTTTTTCCTTGAGGATCACCTCTTCTGTTTTGATGAGAATTTCTCCTAGAACTTTTCCTAGCGAGGAGGTGTCAATGTTGAGGAAATAATCCGGCTTGCTGACGCCAAGATCATCAAAGAAAACCTGATTCAGTTCATAGTCATAATTTTGCCCGGTGTGGACAAGCACATGATCGGTGAACTTTTCCAGGGTCGAGATTACCGCCGCCAGCCGGATAATTTCCGGGCGCGTTCCCAAGACGGTCATTACTTTAAGTTTGGTTGTTGTCATATAGCTCCTTTTAAGATAAAAGATAAAAGTTTAAAGATAAAAGTTTAAAGATAAAAGTTTAAAGATAAAAGTTTAAAGATAAAAGTTTAAAGATAAAAGTTTAAAGATAAAAGTTT